>CASFPB010000017.1 GCA_949296605.1 uncultured bacterium | reverse complement strand
AGCTAAAGCAGGTATCCACCATGATTTAATTAAACCTTACACACCTAAACATAATGGTAAGGTTGAAAGAAGTCATCGGAAAGATAATGAACGGTTTTATTCTACTCGCCGCTTTTATTCAATTGAAGATGCCAATAAACAATTGCAAGCATACTTAAGGGAATATAATAATTTTCCTATGCAACCCCTTAATTGGAAATCTCCAATTGAATTGCTTCGTGATTATTTTAACAAGTTAAAATAATCTATAGTTGGTTTGTCGTGACTGTGTCACTTATGTTTGACAAACCTACATTTTGTTTTAATAAAATGTCTATTTCTACTTTCTTTTTTTCTGTTAATTGTTTATAATTCATATATGAGCTCTCCTTGCCGGGTTGGGCTCTTTTATTATATCAAAAACCCGCACCTTTGTGGTGCGGTTCAAATTTCAATTTAGGTTGGTTTTGTCATCATCATTTTTTCCAGCAATAAATACAGTGTTATCACTAGTATTTTGTCCTCGATCTGCCACTATGACTGTTCTTCCTATATCAAATTTGGCTTTAGTCTTTTTTAAGGTAGGACGCATTTGTGTTTTTTCTGATTCATTTCCAGGAAACAAATCATAATACATAGGTAAACCGTTGTTATCCATAAGAAGTCCCATTTGTACAATCGGAGATTTTCTATGTTCTTTACTTGGGCCTTTTTTTCTTAATCCTTTTTCAATAACATTGCCATTTTCATCTAATTTATCTTCATCATTATAAGAAATTTCAAAATAATAATTTGTAGTGTCATAAAAACGACATATATAAGTTTCTTAAATCTATTTTAAACTTTGGTGTTAAATGGCATAACCTTAATTTTCAAGCAGTATATAATAAGATGACAAAGTTTCAGGATCCTAACAGCCGCAGAATAGAAATGTCTTATTATACATATGAAGAATTTAAACATTTCATTTCTTTTGAAGATGACTTAAGATGGAAATGTGTATTTGAAATTTTATATTACTGCGGATTACGTAAAGGGGAATTAAAAGCTCTCACATGGAAAGATATTCATTTTAATAAAAAAGTAATATCTGTTAATAAACAAATAACACAGGTTAATAACCGACAAAAATTCGAATTTTCAGATACTAAGACTAGAGATAGTCGTCGTATCGTTCCAATCACTAAAGTCTTGTTAAACGACCTTAAAATGCTATATGAAAAGAGCAAAAAAGAATACTATGGTTTTAATGATGTTTTTTTTGTAGTATCTGATGCTAGGCCTATAGCTGATTCTACAATATATGCAAGAAGAACTAAATTAGCAGAACTAGCAAATTTAAAACCTATTAGGCTTCATGATTTTAGACACTCATGTGCATCTCTTTTAATTAACAACGGCGCTAATGTTACATTAGTTGCAAAATATTTAGGGCATACAAAAATCGAGGAAACACTAAATACATATTCACATATGTTTAGTACTGCCCTCGACTCTGTTGTTTCTGTTATAGATAGCTTAGAAGATGACTAAGCTATTTTTTATTGCATAAATGCACTTATATTGAATAACCAATTTATTTTATTAATTATTTCCTTATCTTCAACTTCTAATTCAGATAATATTATTATATAGAATAAAACTTCCATAAATTTTAAATCTTTAGTATTCTCTGATGTAAAATTTATATTTGTATTACCGTGAGCCATGTCATTTCTAAGTTTTCCAATTCTTTCAGTGATTGTATTAATTAATTTACTATTTGATTTTAAATTATAAATACTATTAATGTATGATATACATATTGGATATTTATTAATTACATACCTTAGTCTACTAGCATAATCTACTTCCACTTTAGAAATTTTTTTAACAAACTTATTGTATCTTCCACTAGCTTCCAATCCATCAAGAATAATATCTTTTTCATTTTTTAAATGTTCAATTACTTTTTCTAGCATAATTAAATATTTGTCATCACGAATTTCTTTATCGTCAAATTTTGAATTAAAAAATCTTTCAAATGCAATTAGAATACTTAACATTCTTTGAGGCCCATATACTTTTCTTTTATCAGAACTATCACAAATGTGACTTAAATAAATTATATTACTATTTATTAATTCATATATATTCCCAAATTTTTTTATGTTATCTGCTACAATCAAGTGTTTAATCTTTTCTGGATCACTTTCTATGTCTTTTTCAAAATCTATATAAAATTTACCAGTAATATATTGTTTGTTATTTTCGTTAACTGAATAGGTTTCAATAGTATCAAAAGAATTATTATTCCTATATGTTAAAAAATCAATTACACATTTTTGTAGAATAACAATGTTATATAAACAATTAAGATCATCTGTTTCTTTATTGAATTCAAGTACTAATTTTGACCACATTTCAAATATGCTAAAATCATTATATTTTCTTTTCCATGACATGCTACCATATATTTTAATTCTTTTATTATTATACTTAAAATTGCCCAGTAGTTGTCTATCTAATCCCTGAATTTCTAAACTATAATTATTAAATGATCCATCTTTTAAATCAAAGTCATCTTTAATATATCTTTTTGTACTATAAATATAATTTATTTCTGGACTAACAAAATTAATTCCTTTTATTTTTACATCATCAACATTTTGATTATAAATGTAAAACCACTTTACTTTATATGAAAAAACTCCATTTTTATAAGAAGGATTATCTTGAATGCATATATTTATTCTTTTACTGTCCATTTGGATGCCTTCTAATATCAAATCTTCTAAAAAACCATTTGATTTTCTTTTTGTTATAGGATCAAAGACAAGTGTTACTCTATATTCAACAAGCCTTTCAGAAGTTGAAGGTATTAAATTTAATACATAATTTTCTAAAATAAATATATGTTCTTCTTTTCTATAATTAATATACCCTGTTATTTTTTCAGTTTTCATACTGCCCCCTGATACAAACTATAAATCTAAGCTATTTTTATCAAGTAAAAATTCTTGAATACCAATAACTAATATTCCTTCTTCAGTTATCCAATGTTTCATAGTATCTTTAACAACTATTATCTTTTTAAAATTATCATTAATATTCATTAAAGGTCTTTCTTCTTGAATAGTTTTTTCTCTTGTATCTAAGTTTAGTGCTGATTGTACATAATATCTTTTATTTCCTAAATTACATACAAAATCAACTTCTAATTGTTTTCTTTGATTACCTTCTCTTAACTCAACAACACCTACATCTACATTGTATCCTCTTAACAACAATTCATTATATATAATATTCTCCATAATATGGTTTTCTTCTTGTTGTCTAAAATTTAATCTAGCATTTCTTAAACCAATATCTGAAAAATAATATTTTTGAGGTGTTTGTATGTATTTTTTACCTTTAACATCATATCTATCAGACTTATTTACAATAAATGAATCTTCAATATACTTTATATAAGAATTAACTGTATTAGATGATATTTCTTTCTCACCATTACTTACAAATGTATCATATATCTTTTTAGGATTAGTTAGAGATCCAACTGATGATGCAAGCATATTGATGATCGAATCAAGGATATCAACTCTTTGAATACTATTTCGTTCAATAATATCCTTTATATAGGTTTGATCAAACAAATCTTTTAAATATTTTGACTTTTCCTCATCAGTTTTCTTAGAAAGTATTAAAGGCAACCCACCATATAAAACATACTCATTCCATGCATCCTGCTTATCACCTTTGAATGCTTCTACATATTCCGCGAAAGATAATGGAAATACTTTTATTTCATCACCCCTACCCCTGAATTCAGTAATAATATCTGATGATAAAAATTTTGAATTACTACCAGTTACATAAACATCAAGGTTTCTCTCATATAAAAAGCTATTTAACACAGATTCAAAGCCCTCTACCATTTGTATTTCATCAAGTAATATATAATACATATCCTTATCTTTTATCTGTGATTTAATATACTCATTTAATTCATGAGAATCACGATATTTCGCATTTTCTTCTTTATCCAATTCTAATTTTATAATATGATCTGGCTTTACACCACTTTCAAGCAAACTATTTTTAAATAATGGATCTAATAAATATGATTTACCACATCTTCTGATACCAGTAATTATTTTAATTAAACCATTTTCTTTTCTGCTTATTAATTTGTTTAAATAGACATCTCTTTTAATTTCTTTCATATTGACCTCCATTGAGAATTTTTGCCGTTTCTGTCACTTTTTCTCAATGTCATTATACTACTTTTTAAAATTAATTTCAACAACTCATTGAGAATTTTTGCCGTTTCCGTCACTTTTTCTCAATAATAGTATATACTATTAATTATTAAATATTCACATTATTATCCTTTATTTCAGAAAGTTCTTCATAGTCATTCTCATTGCCAATTCTTTTTAAATAATCTTTTCCACCATCAATAGCAACAGCTCTACATGAACATCTTTTATAGTCATTGGTACTTTTAGACTCTATAATATCTCCACACTTTTTGCATTTTATCTTATTACTTATTATTTCTTCTTTTTTCTTTTCCATAAGTCATCTCCTCATAATGTATTATATCATGATCTTATTTCATTTATATCATACCGTTTGCGGTAAAATACATTTTACAATCATACGGATCATTTATATTTTATCCGTATCATTATTAAAATTAAAAATCCATTGAATATTTTTGACACTTTCAGCACTTTTCTTCAACGAACTATTTTAAAAAGCAATTTTTTTGTACCTAAATTGTACCTAAAATTATTTTGGCAATAATGATGGCTCGCAAACCCTTATAAAATGGGCACAAAAAATGAGAGCACGGTTAAATGCTCTCTTCAGGGGGTTTTGGTTGATCTCTTCACATTGAGATTCGTAAGAGAGATCAGGTTATTTAGCATGACTTGTATCATGCTAGTATAAGCATAATATTTTTTGTTTAATTTGTCAATTATATTTTTTAAATTAATCTAAAAAATTTATTTTTTCTATTAATTTTTCGTAAAGCAAATTTCCCTTAAATAGGCCACTGGATAGGTATTTTTCTGAATCAATTTTTGCTTGATATAAAATTTTATAATCTCTTTTTATATTAGCAATTTTAAACGTCATATCTCCACTTTGTTTAACTCCAAATAGATCTCCTTGTCCTCTTTGTTCAAAATCCTTTTCACTAATATAGAAACCATCGTTACTATCTTCCATTACTTTTAAACGCTCATTATTTACATCTTTTGTTATTAAGTAACAGTAGCTTTGAATATCACTTCTTCCAACTCGTCCTCTTAGTTGATGAAGTGTTGCTAAACCAAATCTTTCCGCATTAAATACTACAATCATAGATGCATTTGGAATGTTTATTCCAACTTCAATAACTGTTGTTGAAATTAACACTTTTATTTTTCCACTTTGAAAATCATTCATCAAGCTATCTTTTTCTTGTTGTTTTAATTTTCCATGTAAAATTTCTATTGGGACTTTATTATTAAACGCAATATTCATTTTTTCTTTTAATAATTTCACACTGTTTAAATCGATTTCTTCGTTTTGTTCAATTAATGGAGAAACTACAAATATTTGATGATTTAACTTTAATTCTTCTAACATCTTTAATAAAACTTCTTTGATGTTTTTTTCATTGATTACTTTCGTTTTTATTTCTTTTCTTGAATTTGGTTTTGTTTTTATTTGTGATACATCTAAATCACCATATATAGTTAATGCATATGTCCTTGGTATTGGAGTTGCTGATAAATACAATACATCTGCTTGCCCATGTGCACCTTTATTTTGAAGCAAATTTCTCTGATTTACTCCAAATCTATGTTGTTCATCTGTTATAATTAATCCTAGATTATTAAAAATTAAATTTTCACTTAATAAAGCATGTGTTCCAATTATTATGTCAAGTTCATTATTTTTTAATCTTTGATATATTTTTTCTTTTTCTTTTTTGGTTAAGCTTCCAGTAATTATATCTATTTTTATATTATAATCACTAAAATAATTTAGTAGAGATTCATAGTGTTGCTTTGCTAATATTTCTGTCGGTGCCATAAAGGCTCCTTGATATCCACTTAAATAATTTGCTAATAAAGCTATTATTGCAACTATTGTTTTTCCACTTCCAACATCTCCTAAAATTAATCTGTTCATTCTTGTTTCTCTTTTTAAATCATCTAAAATTTCTTTTATAGTTTTTTCTTGATCTGTTGTTAACTTAAAACTCAAGTTATTCAAAAAATCATATATAATATTTTCATCAAACTCTTTTTTTAATCCTTTTGATTTTTTATTAATACTTTTTAAATAATTAATTTTAAACATGTATATAAATAATTCTTCATAAATCAATTTTAATTCACTCATTTTTATATCATTTATATTGTTAGGATTGTGTATCAATTTTATTGCATCTTCCTTATTTATTAATTTATATTTTTCATTATATATTTCTGGAACATAATCGTTTAATGGCGCTTTTAATTTTAATGCATCATTTATAAATCTTTTCATACTATCATTTTTTATACCTCCAGTTAAATGATATATTGCTTCTATTCTCTCTTCTTCAATATTAAATTTAATATCACTTGCTACAAATGTATTTTTTAATTTATTATACTTTCCAATCAAAACTATATTTTTATTAATTGTTAAATTTTTCTTTAAAAAAGCTCTATTAAAAATAACTACTTTAAAATCATTTCCATTGTTACGAGCTATGAAAGTCATTCTATTAAAATTTTTCTTTATATAGCTAACTTTTACATCACTAACAACTATTGATTTTATATAATAAGATGAATTTTCATCTACTTCATTTATATTTTTAAATTTTATAATATTATATTTATATGGGTAATATGTTAACAAATCTTCAACAGTAAATATATTAATTTTATTTAAAATTTTTTCTGTTTTTGGTCCTAATTTATCAATTAAATTTAAGTTCATTTTTTGCTCCTGAAAATATTATAACATATTGTCAAAAAATTGTTGACAAAGTTTATAAAATCGGTTAGGATAGTAATCACCAATTCACTTAAAGGCGAATTGGTGCTAGTATCACACTAGTCAACCCCTTTTTATTCTTTTGAAGTCTCCGAAAGGAGACTTCGTATTATTTTACAAAAAAATAGTGGTTTAAATTATTGACCACTATTTTTTCTATTTATTTTAATAAATTTTTATAATATTCATATCGTTTTATAGCATTTTCCTTTTGTTCATTTAATATTTCATCTGCTAATTTTTTATCTTTTATTTTTAAAGCATTAAATCTAACTTCATTATCAAGAAAAGCTTCATATTTATCAAAATCTGGTTCTTTTGAATCAATTATTAGTTTATTATCATAGCGCATTAATAACGTATATCCACATTCAACAGCAAGTTTTTCTTCTGAAATACTACAACCCATTCCTGTTTTTATTCCGTGTTCTATACAAGGTGCATAAGCAATTATTATTGCAGGGCCATTATGTTCTTCAGCTTCTTTAAATGCATTTATCGCTTGTTGCATGTTGCCTCCTAAAGAGATACTTGCAACATAACAATTTGGAATGCATGTTGCTATTCTAAATAAATCTTTTTTAGCAGTTTTTTTGCCAAAGTTTGCAAACTCAGCAACCGCACCTAATTTTGTTGATTTACTTGCTTGACCACCAGTATTTGAATATACTTCTGTATCTAAAACTAATACTTTTATATTTTCATTACTATGTAAAATATGATCTAATCCGCCATACCCTATATCATAAGCCCATCCATCTCCACCTAATGCCCATACACTTCTAGCTGGAACATAATCAATTAAGTCTTTTAATTCTTTAGGAATAGTCTTATCAATTAGTTCATTTTTTATTTCCATAGTTATATCAAAATCGTTTTCATTTTCTAACCATTTGTTATATAGTGTTTTAACAGTTTCATCAACAGAATTAATTGTTTCATTTATAATATTTTTTATTCTTTCTCTTTTTTGCTTGTATGAATTATAAATTCCAAATGCAAATTCTGCATTATCTTCAAATAATGAATTTGCCCAAGGTATCGAATATGGTGTTGATGGAACACTACCTCCATAAATACTTGAACAACCGGTTGCATTTGCTATAACTAATTTTTCACCAAATAATTGAGTTAATAATTTTATATATGGTGTTTCTCCACAACCTGCACATGCTCCACTAAATTCAAATAGTGGTTTTTCTAATTGACTTCCTTTAATTGTAAATTTATTTAAAGGATTATTATATGAATAATTTTCAAAATTTACTTTATTTTTAACCTTTTTTTCTTCCATTGTCAATGCTTTATTTCCCATCTTTCCAGGGCAAATATTTGCACATAATCCACATCCAGTGCAATCTTCTTCGCTTACTTCAATAACATATCTTAATCCATTTTTATTAATAAATGGAATTCCTTTTTCTTCATCTTCAGTTGTAAAACTTCTTATGACTGCATGTGGGCAAACTAATGAACACATACCACATTGAATACAATTTTCTTTATTCCATTTTGGTATTATATTAGATATATTTCTTTTTTCGTATTTACTTGTTGAACAAGGAAACTTTCCATTTGCAAATTCTTTTAATTTGCTTACAGATATAGAATCCCCTAATCTTTTATTTATTAAATCTACTACATTTTCATCAATAATCTCTAATGTATCTATATAGTTGGTATCAATTTTTAATTCTTTAACCTTATCTATTGCTTCATTTATGGAGTTAATATTATTTTTAATTATAGATTCTCCTTTAGTAGCAAAGCTTTTCTTTATACTGTTTTCTACATAATTAAGAACATTATCTACTCCTAATAATTTTAGTATCAGTACTTCCATGATTTTACTAATTTTGCCTGGAATGTTATTTTTTAATGCAATATCTTCAGCATTAATGTAATATACTTTTATATTTTTTTCAATTATTGTTGTTTTTACTTTATTTGGTAATAATTTATTTAGTTCTTCACTATTTTTTATTGTATTAATCAATAATATCCCATTTTCTTTAATATTTTTTAACATATCAAACATTTTAAAGTATATATCTTTTGTTACTACAACTATTTCTGGTTTTTCTACATAATAAGGTTCTTTTATCTTTTCATCTGAATATCTTAAATTAGATACTGTTACTCCTCCACTTTTTTTAGAATCATATTGAAAGTAGCCTTGAACATATTTATTTAAAGATTCATGAACTATTTTTAATAAATCTTTACTCGCACTTACCATTCCATCTGAACCAAAACCATATATTAGTATTTCTTTATTTTGATTTTCAATTTCAATTGGACTAGGTGATATACTTAAATTTGTAACATCATCATTAATACTTACAGTAAAATTATTATGAGGATTTTCATCAAGCATTTTATATATGCCATATATATCATCAGGAGTTGTATTTTTACTTGATAATCCATATCTTCCGCCATAGATTTTTATATCTGTATTTTTTAATGCGCTGCAAATATCAAGATATAATGGTTCTCCGATTGAGCCACTTTCTTTTGTCCGATCTAAAACTGCTATTTTTTTTGTTGTTTTTGGTAAAACATTTAAAAAATATTTAGTGCTAAATGGTCTATATAAATGAACTTCTATTAATCCAACATTTTTTAATTTTTTTACTACTTCTTTGATTGTATCTGTAACACTTCCCATTGCTACAATTATATTTTCAGCATTTTCATTACCATAATAGTTAAATGGTTTATAATCTGTTTTCATAATGCCATTAATTTTTTGCATATATTCATTTACGATATCTGGCATTTGTTCGTAATATTCATTTCTTGCTTCCATGCATTGAAAATATATATCTTCATTTTGTGACATTCCATATTGAAATTTGCTTCCAACATTTAATGTTCTTTTTTTAAATTCTTCCAATTTATCGTAGTCAACTAAGTTTAATAACTCTTTTTCAGGAAATTCTTCTATTGTATTTAATTCATGACTAGTTCTAAAGCCATCAAAAAAATGAACAAATGGTAAGCTTCCTTTTATTGCTGAAAGATGTGCTACAGCGGCTAAATTTTGGGCATCTTCAACGCTTGATGATGCTAAAATACAAAATTCTGTTGCTCTAACTGCATAAATGTCTTGATGATCTCCAAATATTGAAAGAGCATGTGTTGCTAAAGAACGTGAAGCTACATGTATTACTCCAGGAAGCATTTCCCCAGCAATTTTATACATGTTTGGAATCATTAATAATAACCCTTGACTAGCTGTGAAAGTTGATGCTAAACTTCCAGATAACAATGCTCCATGCATTGCTCCGGCTGCTCCAGCTTCAGATTCCATTTCAATAACCTTTGGTTTTGAGTTAAATATATTTAATAGATTTGTTCCTGTTAGTGTATCTATATTTGCCGCCATTGGGCTTGATGGTGTTATTGGATAAATGCTGCAAATTTCACTAAAATAATATGCTATTTTACTACATGCAGTGTTTCCATCAACTATTTTTTTCATTTTATCATCTCCAATTATTATAATTATAACTTAAATACATTATTTTTAAAATATTATTTTGGGATTTTTTTTAAAATTAAAAAACAAGAAATATTTTTCCTTGTTTTAACTTAATTTTCTAAATTTTCTTCTATTTTCATCAAGCGATTATATTTACAAATTCTTTCTCCTCTACACATTGAACCGGTTTTTATATATGGAATTTTTAATCCTACCGCTAAATCTGCTATAAAGGTATCTTCTGTTTCTCCACTTCTGTGAGATATTATTGTTTTGTAATTATTATCCTTTGCTAACTTAATTGTTTCAAACATTTCACTCATAGTTCCAATTTGATTTGCTTTTAGTAAGATTGCATTACCAGCATTAAGGTTTATGCCTTTTTGTAAATATTTCGCATTTGTTACAAAATAATCATCTCCAACAATCATTATTTTATCTTGCATTTCTTCAGTAAATTTTTTTAAAGCGTCAAAATCATTTTCATAGAATGGGTCTTCTATACTCAATATAGGATATTTTTCAATTAATTTTTTATAGTAATCCATTAATTGTTCACTAGTTAAGTTTTTGCCATCAATACTATAAGTTTTAGTATCTTCATTATATGTTTCACTTGCTGCTACATCTAATGCTATATAAATATCTTTTCCAGCTTTATATCCAGCTTTTTCTATAGCTTTAGTAATAAATTCCAAAGCCATTTCATTATTTTCAAGATTAGGAGCAAATCCACCTTCGTCACCTACTCCAACATTATAATTTTCTTCAGATAAAAGCTTTTTTAAAGCTTGAAATACTTCTGCACCAGCTCTTATTCTTTCACACATTTTATCAACTACTGGAACTATCATAAATTCTTGAATATCTATATTATTTATTGCATGTTTACCACCGTTAATAATATTTATCATTGGTATTGGGAAGCTATATTCATTATTAGAAACATATTCATATAATTCTTTATTTTCAGATGCCGCTATACATTTTAAGCATGCTAATGAAACACTTAATATTGCATTGGCTCCTAAATTTCCTTTATTTTCTGTTCCATCTAATTTTAATAAAATATCATCTATTTCTTTTTGATTTGCTTCTTTACCTAATAATTCATTTCTAATAATATTATTTACATTGTTAACCGCTTTTAAAACACCTTTACCATTAAATCTCGATTTATCGTTATCTCTTAATTCTAAAGCTTCTCTACTACCAGTTGAAGCTCCGCTTGGAACACTAGCTACCGCTTTAATATTATTATCTAAAGTCATTTCAACTTCAATTGTTGGGTTGCCCCTACTATCTAAAATTTCTCTTGCATGTATATCTTTTATTTTCATATTATCACCATTTAAAGTATAACTAAATTTTTATTTTTTTTCAATAAAAAATAGGCTTTTAGCCTACCAAAATATTTCCATTATTTGTTTAGCGCGATTTTTAAATAGTATTGTATCTGATAAATTTAAAACACCTGTGATTATTAAAAATGCTCCTGCTATTTGTGTTAATGTTAATGCTGTAAATGGATTAAATACAAGCATTATACCTATTGTTACTAAAAATGCTCCCGTAACTAGTGTTACTAACCAGGATTCTTCATTTCCTCTTTTTAACCACATGCCATAATTTATCTTAGAAATTCCGTTGACAATAATGAATAAACCTAAACATACAGTTACAAAATTCATTACACTGAATGGATAAATTATTATTACTATACCTAAAATAGAATATAGGACACCAAATATTAAATTTAATGAATAAATCTTTGCCCCATCTCGATGAAAATATTTGTAAACACTGTTTATACCAAAAGCTAGAAAAACTATTCCCACTATAATTCCTACTACTTTATTTGATACTGCTGGTAAAAATATTAAAACCAAGCCAATTATAATTGATAAAATTGATGTCAATATTGAATATATTATCATTCTATTATAAACATTTTCTATGCTTTTTTTAAATGGAGTTGCCATAATATCACCCTTACTATTATTATACAATTAATCATAATCTTGTCAACTTTTTTATGTTAAGATTTTTTAGAAATGTTACATTTTTGATTATTTAGTAGATAACAAACAAAGGTGAACTTTGTTTGAATAAAAATTGTAATTTATGAAATCTAAAAAGCAAGGGTCAAGATGAACTCAACTTCGTTTCGCCCTT
>CASFPB010000016.1 GCA_949296605.1 uncultured bacterium | reverse complement strand
AGGATTAATTTATCCGAGTGATTATGGATATAGTGTTCTAGCAAGTAGTTGTGCAAGGACAACAAATTTAGGTTCATATAGGTCATCTTCATGTGCAGGACAAAGTTGGTTATACAAAACAGGATATGAATGGACATTGACACCGCTCTCGTCCCGCTCCGACTATGTGTTTAATCTGAATAATGACGGCGACTTGTTCTATAATAGCGCGAATCGCGGCTACTCCGTTAGGCCTGTCTTGTATCTTAATTCTAATGTCTTTGTAGTTGATGGAAATGGGTCAATAAGTGATCCATACATAATAGGGATGTGATAAACTTTAAAGGCCACGGCGGCATCTTAAACCGCCGTGGTCCAAAATTAATAAAATAATAATTAGCACATAATAAAAATAATAATTAGCACTTGTTGTTGACAAGTGCTAATTTTAGTGTTAGAATTGACTTGTAAAAGGAGGGATAGTATGTATCCAGGTAGTGATGAAGAATTAAAAGATGTATTAAATAAATATGGAAGAGACATTACTAAAAATGTAATGGATAATAAAGTTGATCCAGTTATCGGTCGTGATGAAGAAATAAGAAATGTTATTCGGATTCTTTCCAGAAAAAGTAAGAATAATCCTGTTTTAATCGGAGAAGCTGGAGTCGGTAAAACTGCCATAGTTGAAGGACTTGCTCAAAGAATAGTTAAAGGGGATGTTCCAAATAGTTTAAAAAATCATATTATTTGGGAACTTGATTTAGGAGCATTAGTTGCAGGTGCTAAATATCGTGGTGAATTTGAAGAAAGATTAAAAGCTGTTTTAAAAGAAATTAAAAATAGTGATGGTAATATCATTATGTTTATTGATGAAATACATATGATTGTAGGTGCTGGTGAAGGTAATGCAATGGATGTATCTAATATGTTAAAACCAATGCTTGCAAGAGGAGAAATTCATGTAATTGGTGCTACAACTCTAAATGAATATCGTAAGTATATAGAAAAAGATGGAGCACTTGAAAGAAGGTTTCAAAAAGTATTGGTTAGTGAACCTAATGTAGAAGATACAATTACGATACTTAGAGGATTAAAAGAAAGATTTGAAATATTTCATGGGGTAACTATTAAAGATAGTGCATTAGTTGCTGCTGCAACATTATCTGATAGATATATAACTGATAGATTTTTACCAGATAAAGCAATAGATTTAGTAGATGAAGCATGTGCTACTATAAAGATGCAACTTGATTCTGTTCCAGTAGAACTAGATACTTTGACTAGAAAAATAATGAGTTTAGAAATAGAACGTCAAGCATTAAAAAAAGAAAAAGATGAAATATCTAAAAATAGATTAATAAAAATAGATGAAGAATTAAAAGAATTAAAGGATAAAGAAAACGTTTTAAGAGATAAATGGAATAGTGAAAAAGAAGTAAAGGATGCTATAAATAAGAAAAAAGAAGAAATTGAAAAAGCTAAATTTGATTTAAGTAATGCTGAGGCAAACTACGACTTAGAACTTAGTGCTAAATTACGTCATGGAACTATACCTGCATTAGAACATGAATTAAAAGATTTACAAGATAATAATAAAAATAGTATATTATCTGATATAGTTGATGAAGAAGGTATTGCAGAAATTATTTCTCGTTGGACTCATATTCCAGTTGCTAAATTAGTAAGTAGTGAAAAAGATAAATTACTTCATTTATTTGATAGATTAAAGGAAAGAGTTATGGGGCAAGATAATGCATTAAAACTTGTCAGTGAAGCTATTATTAGAGCAAGAAGTGGAATTAAAGATCCTACTAAACCAATTGGTTCATTCATCTTTTTAGGACCTACTGGTGTAGGTAAAACTGAGGTAGCTAAATCTTTAGCTTATGAATTATTTGATGATGAAAAACATATGGTTAGAATTGATTGTTCTGAATATATGGAAAGCTTTAATGTATCTCGTTTAATTGGAGCTCCTCCAGGATATGTTGGTTATGATGAAGGTGGAGAATTAACTGAGGCAGTAAGAAGAAATCCATATAGTATTGTTTTATTTGATGAAATAGAAAAAGCTCATAAAGATGTCTTTAATATTTTACTTCAAATACTTGATGATGGAAGGTTAACAGATTCTCAAGGAAGAACAGTGGATTTTAAAAATACAATAATTATTATGACTAGTAATTTAGGTAGTGAGTATATTTTAGATAATAAAGATAATGCAAATGAACTTGTATTAAATGAACTTAAAAATACTTTTAGACCTGAATTTATTAATCGTATTGATGAAATTATAGTGTTTAATTCTTTAAAGAAAAATGTTGTTGGAGATATAGTAGATAAAATAATTAAAGAATTAAATGAAAGACTTAGTCAAAATTATTTACATATTGAAGTAACTAAAGAAGCAAAAGAAAAGATTATAAATGAAGCTTATGATGAAAGATATGGAGCTAGACCAATAAGACGATATATTACTAAAAATATTGAAACTTTAATTTCACACGAAATTATTGCAAAAGATATAAAGGTAGGTTCAACTTTGATAGTTGATATAAATAATAATGAGGAATTTGTTATTAAGTATAAATAGGATTTAAGCAAGATGAAATGACATCTTGCTTAAATTTTTAATGATTAATTTTTAAATAATTTATATGCACAAATGTTGACTTTTTCGACATTTGTGCATATAATATAAATAACTTTAAAGGTTGGGGTGATTATATGAATAATTTTGATTATAAAAAAATTGGTGAAAGGTTGCGAAAATTGAGAAATTATTTGGGGTTAACACAAGAACAAGTTGCAAGTATTTTAAATTTAGGTAGAGATGCTATAATAAGAATTGAAAAGGGTGAAAGGAAAATAGATTTACAAGAATTAATTAATTTCACAAAATTATATAATATAAGTCTAGATGAATTAACAGCTGAAAAACATATAACGTTTGATAATGAAGTTGCGTTTGCAAGAGGATTTAATGAATTGAGTCCAAAAGATAAGAAAGAGATTATTAAACTAATTGAATATAAAAATCTTTTAAAATTTAAAAATAAGGAAAAATAAAATGGAACCAGAGGAATTAGCACAACTTGAGTTAAAGGAATTAAAAGAAAAAACGATTAAATATTATGAAAAATTAAGAAGGCTTTAATAACGAGGAACATGGTGGCAAAAATTAATATATGGCCAAGAATTAAATATATATTTAGAATAATCATATAATAAAAAATGTCATAATTATGGATAGTTTATTATTATAAATATGGAAAAATGTGTTTTTTATGCATAAAAATATGTGGAAAAATGTGATTTGCGCTTATTGAAATATATGGAAAAATGTGATAAAATTATAATGAGGTGAAAAAAATGCAAAGGTTAAAAAGAAAAATAGATAAATTTTTAATCGATTGGAAAGAAAATCCTGAACGCTTACCCTTAATAATTAAAGGTGCAAGACAGACTGGAAAGACAAATGCAATTAGATATTTTGGAAAAAATAATTACAAGGTTTTTATTGAAATTAATTTTGCATTAAATCCTGAGTTTAAAACTATTTTTGAAAGATCTTTTAATGTTAATGAAATAATTAAAGAAATAACACTTCGTCTTCCTCAACTTGAAATAGTTGAGTATGATACTTTAATTTTTTTTGATGAAATGCAAGATTGTATTAGCACAGCAACTTCTTTAAAAGCTTTTAGAGAAGATGGCAGATTTGATGTCATATGTTCTGGTTCTCTTATGGGGATTAATTATAAAAAAATTGAATCAAACAGTGTAGGAAATAAAGAAGATTATATTTTACGTTCTATGGATTTTGAAGAGTTTTTATGGGCAAAAGGTTATAAAGAAGATATAATTAATGATTTATATAGTCATATGGTAAAATTAAAACCTCTTTCAAAAACTATGTATGATGTTATGCTAGAATGTTTTAAAGAATATATGATAGTAGGAGGAATGCCTGCAATAGTTAAATGCTTTATTGATAATAAAAATTTTAGTGGCATATTACAAATGCAACAACAAATATTGCTTGATTATGAAGAAGATATTACAAAATATGCTGGTGGATTAGATCAAAGTAAAATATTATCTGTATACAAAAATATTCCAGTATTTTTAGGAAACGAAAATAAAAAGTTTCAAATAACTAAAATACATAGTGGTGCCAGAAATAGAGAATATATTGGAGTTTTAAATTGGTTAGATAGGTCTGGTATTATTAATATTTGTTACTCATTAGATGCAGTTTCTTTGCCTTTAAAAGGAAATTATAATCCGAATAATTATAGAATATATTTTGGTGATACTGGTTTATTAGTGGGTTCATTAGATGAAGAGGCACAAGATGATTTGCGTTTAAATCAAAATTTTAATACATATAAAGGCGCATTATATGAAAATATAATAGCTGATATGTTAGTTAAACAAGGATATAATTTATTTTTTTATAAAAATGAAAAGGGAACATTAGAAATGGATTTTTTTATAAGAGATAAAAACTCCTTAATTCCAGTTGAAGTTAAAGCAAACGACAATGCAACTATTTCATTAAATAATTTAATTGAAAATAGTAGTTATAAAGATATTAAGTATGGAATTAAATTATGTAATAAAAATATTGGATTTAATGGTAAATTCTATACATTTCCTTATTTTATGGCTTTTTTATTAAAAAAATATATTAGAGAAACAAAATAATTTCCAAAAGTATAAAAAAACAAAAGTATTGGAAAAATATTTCCAATACTTGACATTTATATAAATTTAATTTATACTTTATTAAAGGTGAAGAAAATGATAGAAAGAACTGAATATCTTGAAGAATTGAAAAGATGGAAAGACAAAGATTTAATTAAAGTAATTACTGGTATAAGAAGATGCGGAAAATCTACATTATTTGAATTATTTATAAATTATTTAAAGGAAAATAATGTAAATGAAAAACAAATCATACATATAAATTTAGAGGATGCAGATTATGACTTTAAAAATTATAAAGAGCTATATAATTATATAAGCAAAAAATTGGATTCAGAAAAACAATATTATGTATTTTTAGATGAAGTTCAAAATGTTTCAGAATTTCAAAAAGCAGTTGATAGTTTATATATAAAGAAAAATGTTGATGTGTATATAACTGGTTCAAATGCTTATTTATTGTCTGGTGAGCTTGCAACATTATTATCTGGTAGATATGTAGAAATAAAAATGCTACCACTTTCATTTAAAGAATATATATCAGCATTTAATGATAAAAATTATCAACAGTTATTCTTAAATTATATGAAAAATGGGGGCATGCCAGGAAATATAAGTATATTAAAATCTAATCCAAATGATATTGACAAATATTTAGATGGAATATTTTCTACAATTGTATATAAGGATATAATGGCTAGAAACAATATATCTGATAAATTGTTACTAGAAAGTGTGTTAAAATTTATATTTGATAGTATTGGTAGTCCAGTATCAGCAAAAAAAATTAGTGATACTTTAACTAGTAAAGGAATATCGACAAGTAATCATACTGTTGAAAATTATATAGTTGCATTTTTGGAAAGTTTTTTAATATATAAGGCAAAACGATTTGACGTTAAAGGTAAAAATATATTAGCAAGAGATTATAAATTTTATGCAGTTGACACTGGATTAAGAAGTTTTTTGCTTGGTAAAAAAGCTGATAGTGATATGGGACATATTTTAGAAAATATAGTCTATTTAGAATTACTTAGACGGGGATATAAAGTTTATGTTGGCAAGGTTGACAATTTAGAGGTGGATTTTGTTGCTGAAAATAGAGATGGATTAAATTATTTTCAAGTTGCATTAAGTGTTCGTGATGAAAAAGTATTAGCAAGGGTATTAAGATCATTAGAAAAAACGGGAGATCATTATCCAAAAGTATTATTAACTTTAGATATGGATTTAGAAACAAATTACAATGGAATAACAAAAATGAATGTAATAGATTGGTTATTAAATGGCTAAATTGTATTAAATGGTGCGGTTGAAATTACAATTAAAAAAGCAGTATGTGTTTTTGCATACTGCTTTTGGTTTAATAATTATTGCAATAATATATATCGCTTGCTTCATAATAGTTATATTCTTCAATGTCGTTGGATGTTAATTCTCCGGTTTTACCATTAATCATGTATTTATAGTCTTTTAATAAATATAAATAATATATATATTCATTATTAAGTTTTTGAACTACTACTTTTCCTGAATAGTCAAATGTATCAATATCTAGGTAATTATCATAGTATAAATCATCAATAGTAACACATGCTGTTTCTCCTTCATTTTTTGGTAGCATGTTTCCATAGGTTGTATCATTAATAGTATAATATGATTTTGCAGCATCTATTACTGTATCAGCTGTTGTTAGCATCACTTTTTTATTTGAAAAATCAACTAATTTATTTGAAGATGAAAATCCTAAAAATATTTCAAAAACTTTATAAAAAGGTGTATCTTTTAGTTTTTCATCAATATTATTTAATATAGTTTCTAAATCTTCATCAGTTAAATCATCTTCTTTTATGCTATTAGATGTATCAATATCATCAAATTTAGAAACAACTTCAGTATTATTTGTTAATTCTATTCCAAAATTTGAGTAAGAATCAGTTAAATCTGCTTTTAAACTAAATGAATATTTTGTTTTATCTGCTTCTAATTCTTTAAATACTATATTTCCATCTACCTCATTAATATTAAAATTTATTGTTGTTTCTTTATCTTTTGTAGTTATATCTGCTTCTAATAATTTATTACCGTTACTAGTATATGATATATTCCATTTATTATTTTCATTTTTGATAGTTATATTTTCACTTTCATCATCATCAGTTAAAATTATATTTATTATATCTTTATAATCTGTATATTTTATATTTAAATCTTCTTGTGTTATATATACTCCAATAATTCTATTAGTAATTGTTGTAGTATATATATTAAATGTAATTGTATTATCTAACAGTTTAGTTGTTTCTAATAAAGATTCTAAGGCATTTTTCATATCGTCTTTTGATACATTAAATATTTTTGCACATTTATCTAAAAATTCATTATCGTTTAACATTGAATTTAAAATACTATCAATTATTTTATTATATTCTTCTTCATCGATAATATATTTATTATTTATAACACTTATTTCTTTATCATTTACATTAATTGTTTCTTTTTCTTTAGTTATTTTTTTATCATCTAATGAATTAATAATATATTCTTTTAATTTATTTAGTAAGAATGTTATATCTTCATCTTCTATAACTGTATCTTCTTCAATGTTAAAATCCATATCACTTTCAAATTCTATAATTTTATCAAATATTTCATCCGCTTTAATATATCCTTTATCTTTAATTGCATATATTAAAAATTGGACTAAACTTTCGTTTCCGTTGATTATATCTAATCCTAATTTTAATTTTTCATTTTTTATATCAAGCATTGTTTCATAATTGTATGAATACTTTGTTAAATCGTTTAATTCATCGACATTGCTTGTCAATTTAAATGTTCCACTATTTTTTAATATGTCTTCATTTAAATCATAATCTATTATATCTTCACTTTCTTTAATAGTATTATTTATATTATCAAATACCATGCTAATCGCATTTTTGTAAGTATTATATGGTGTATTAAATAATGTAGTATATGCAAAATATCCTGCACTTATTGCAATTATTGCACTAGCTACTATAAGTATTATTAGTTTTAATCTTCCTTTCTTTTTTTCTTTTTGTGGAGTCTCATTATTCAAATTATTAGTTTCATTTGTTAAAACTCCCAATGGTTGTGGCTCCATACCAATATTATTAAATTGGTTGTTTTGATTATTTTCTTCGTTCATTTATTATACTTCCTTTCTATTTTTTTATATTATAGCATATTATGACAAAATATTGAATTAGTAATTTGCTATTATAAATCTTTTTAGAATTAAAGGTAAAAAATATAATAAGATTAATACTATTATTTGCAAGAAAATTATGTTAAAATTTAAGTGCTAAGGATGTGGTTTTATGCTTAAAGAATTTAAAAAATTTATTGCTAGGGGAAATGTGTTAGATTTAGCGGTTGGTGTTATTGTCGGTGGAGCTTTTTCATCAATTGTAACTAGTTTGGTAAATAATATTTTTACTCCAATTATTGGATTAATTCTTGGAGGAATAGATTTTTCTTCTTTATCGTTAACTTTTAGAGATACTAAAATAATGTATGGAGCTTTTATTCAAAGTGTAATTGATTTTTTAATTGTTGCTTTTTGCTTATTTATTGTTGTTAAATTTGTAAATAAAATTACTAATAAAAAGGAGCAAAAGAAAAAAGAAGAAGTAAAAGTTAAAAGTGCAGAATTAACAACTTTAGAAGAAATAAGGGATTTGATAAAAAATGACTTACAAAACAAGTAATGGTTTAGAAATTGATGTAGTTGTTAATAGAAAAAATAATAAAAATGTTTATTTTCGAGTAAAAGAAGATTTAAGATTATATGTAAATGCTCCATTATTTTTAAGTGCCAATAGTATTTTAAAATTAATTAGTGAAAACGAAAAAGATATACTTAAAATGTATGAAAAAATGGAAGATAAAATAAAAGATGATGACAAATTTTGGTATTTAGGTAAAAAATATTATATTGAAATAAAGAATCAAGATAGCATAACTTTTGATGAAAAGTATGTTTATACGCCTTCATTAGATGCATTAAATAGTTTTTATAATAGAGAAATGTTAAGAATATTTAATGAAGAGGTTGAAATTGCTAAAAAATGTTTTGCTCATTTACCAGAATTTACCTTAAAATGTCGCAAAATGCGAACTAGGTGGGGTGTTTGTAATACTTCTAAAAAAATAGTTACTTTAAATAGTGAATTATTAAAAAAAGATATTACATTAATTGATTATGTAATTATTCATGAATTATGTCATTTTTTTGAAGGTAATCATGGTAAAGAATTTTGGAAATTAGTAGGACTTGCATATCCTAATTATAAAGAAGCAAGACGGAGGTTAAAATATTAATGATTATAACTAGTTTAAAAAATGAAAAAGTAAAATATTGGTATAATTTAAGAAATAAAAAATTTAGAGATCAAGAAAGAAGATTTTTAATTGAAGGTGATCATTTAATAAATGAAGCTAGAAAGCAAAATTTAGTAATTGAGACAATTAGTATAGTTGATAAAAATGCTGATTATTTTGTTACAAAAGAAATTATGGAAAAAATAAGTGAACAAAAATCTATTAGTTATAATGCAGCAGTAGTTAGATTTATAAAAGAAGATTCTATTACTGGTAATGTTTTAATTTTAGATGGGGTGCAAGATCCAGGAAATTTAGGAACCATTATTCGTTCTTGTATTGCTTTTGGAGTTTCTAATATAATTTTAAGTGATAATTCAGTTGATTTATATAATTCTAAAGTAATTAGAGCTACTGAAGGTATGATTTTTAATATAAATGTATTAAGAAGAAATTTAATTGAATTTATACCTATTGTTAAAAATTTAGGATATAAAATTATTGGAACAGATGTTAAAAATGGAATTAATATTAAAGACATAAATAAAGAAAATATCGCAATAGTTATGGGAAGCGAAGGTCAGGGGTTAAGAGATGATGTAAAAAATATGTGTGATGATTTTGTATATATTAAAATGAATAATGCTTGTGAATCATTAAATGTTGGTGTTGCAACAAGTATTTTATTATATGAGGTTTATAATGGATGAATTAGTGTGTATTGGTAAAATAATTAATTTTTTTGGTATAAAAGGGGAACTTAAAGTATTAAGTGATTTTGATAAAAAAGATAAAGCATTTAAAGTTGGTATGCATGTTTTGATAAATAATGAAGAGTTTGTAATATCAAGTATAAGAAAACATAAAAATTATATTCTAATGACTATTAATAATATGTATGATATTAATTTAATTACTAAATATATTGGTTATAATATTTATGTAAAAATGAGTGATTTAAACTTGAAAGAAGATGAATATTTGCTTGAAGAATTAATTAATTCTAAGGTAATTGATGATGGTGTTATACTTGGTGAAGTAGTTGATATAATCAATTCTAATAATTGTTCATATGTTAAAGTTTTATATAATAAAAAAGAATACTTAATTCCTTTAGTAGATGCATATATAAAATCATTTGATAAAAGCAATAAAATACTTAATACAATTAATGCAAAAGATTTAATTATATAAAAAAATGACGGGAGAAAAGAGCCCGTCTTTTTATACTAATCAAAGCATTACATCGCTTTGATAATAATATTATATGTATATATTTTAAAAAAATACATGAAAAATAAAAAAACTACAATTATGCAGCTTTTTTGTTCATTGTTCTTGCTTCTCTAGCACTTATTATAACTTTTTCTCCATTTATAGTTTTCTTTTGTAAATTTGGCTTTTGTTTCATTTTTGTTGCTCTCAATGAATGAGATCTTCTATTACCTGTTAATGGTTTTTTAGTAGTTACTTTTGTAGCCATTATATGCCTCCTTTTCGTTACTTAAAGATTTTATCATTATATTATTGCTTTGTCAAACTATTTTGGTTAATTATTAAAAGTTATAAATTGAAATATTTTTATAAAAATCTAGATTTTTATTTATATTTATGTTATATTATTGATACATAAGTAATTATGTTATGCATTTTTGCATATAATAATGTTGTTACTTGTAGCAAAAAAAGCTAGTGATTCCCACTATGAGAGGAACTAAAAAAAGAAGCGATTCCGGCTTTAACAGGAACTTAAAAAAGAAACTAGAGAGCAAACTCTAGTTTTATTTTGTATTTTAGGATAAAACATTATTTGAACGTGATTCTGTGAAAAAATTAGTTTTAGTTAGATTAGATTCAAACTATTGTTTTTAATTGTAAGTATTTTGCACCGTTATCAAGCCCTAAACCAAAACATAAAACTATGAAAACAACATTAGATTTTTTAAAAATAGCGGTGGAGATTTAGGGGCAATTAATTTTAATAATATGTTACCAGTAACAAATAATAATATTATTAAAATAGACTTGGATAAAGAATGTTTAACTAAAACTGAGGAAAGATATATTAAATTATTAAAGGAACAAATTTTTTGGTTAAATCGTAATGATGAAAAATTATATGATAGATCAAAAAAATTATATGATAAATATATGAATGGGACATTAAATAAAAATATAGAAAAAAGATGTTGTAATTTTAAATTATTAGAAGAAAAATGCTTTGAGTATAACAAAACTAGTCTTTAAATATTATTATATGAAATATATTAAAAAAATTAGTTATTTTAATATACTATCTTTATGCATCAATAATTTTCTTGGCGAAACTTTCTTTGTGATATATAATATTTATTGAGGTAATAAATATGTTTGTTCCACTTAAAGTAATTACAGATTATTCATTATTGAAAAGTTTAATTAAAATACCAAATTTAATTAAATTTTTGCATGAAAAAAAGATTAATAGTTGTGCTATTTGTGATGAAAACTTATTTGGGTGTCTAGATTTTTATAAAACTTGTAAAAGTAGTGGGATTAAGCCAATTATTGGCCTTGATATAATACTTAATGATTTTGATTTATATTTGTATGCTAAAAATTATAATGGTTATAAAAATTTGCTTAAAATATGGTCTGTTATTGAAGAAAGAGAATTAAGTATTATTGATTTAGAAAAATATAAAGATGATATTTTAATAATTATT
This sequence comes from uncultured bacterium, assembly GCA_949296605.1. GTDB lineage: Bacteria > Bacillota_I > Bacilli_A > RF39 > UBA660 > Onthocola_B. The sequence goes on along the minus strand of CASFPB010000016.1, from coordinate 15,492 downwards.
CCATATAAAAGTATAAGTTTATATAAAAGTTTATCTTTTTATGAAGATATTTATATTGGGTTTAGTAATGTATATGAGAAAAATAATGCATCAATTATTAGTTCTGATATTGTTTATGTAAATGATATAAGAGTATTAGATGTAAATGATATTAAATATTTAAAATACTTAGATATTTTGAGAAAAGAAGAAAAAAAAGATTATTCAAATAACTTTTATGATGAATCAAATTTAGTTATAGATTCTAAAAAAATAGATGAAGTAGTAAGTAAATTAAATTTAGAAATACCTACAAATAATAATTATATTCCAATTTATAATCCTAATATAGATTCTTATTTATTTTTAAAAAACTTAGCTTTAAAAGGGTTATATAAAAGATTTAATGGAAATGTTAAAAATAATTATATAGATAGATTAAATTATGAGTTAAATATTATAAACAGTATGGGATTTGTTAATTATTTTTTAATAGTTTATGATTATGTTTTATATGCTAAGAAAAAAAATATTTTAGTTGGACCTGGTAGAGGTTCTGCAGCTGGTTCATTAGTAAGTTTTGCAATAGGTATAACTGATATTGATCCGATAAAATATGATTTGTTATTTGAAAGATTTTTAAATCCAGCAAGAGTTACTATGCCAGATATTGATATTGATTTTGATGCTAGTAAAAGAGATGAAGTCATTAACTATGTAAAATCTAGATATGGATATAAAAATGTTGCAGTAGGTTTAACTTTTAATACTATGAAATCTAAATTAGTGCTTAGAGAAGTAGCTAAGATTTTAAATGTTGATGATGATTTAACTAATAAATTTTTATCTGTAATTGATGCCTCAATTAATTTAAAAGATAATTTAAAAAATGAAGTAGTTAAAAAATATTTAATGAATTATCCTATATTGAAAAAAGTTTATCAAATATCAATAAAGCTAGAAGGTATTAAAAAAAATGTTTCGACACATGCTGCTGGAGTGGTAATATCAAGTGTTAATTTAGATGAAGTTATTCCAATTCATATTAATAATGACGAATTGCAAACTGGTGTTGCAATGGAATTTTTAGAAGATATGGGATTATTAAAAATGGATTTTTTAGGTCTTAAAAATCTAACAACTATATCAAGTATTATAAATATGATTGGAAGTAATGTTTTAAAAGATATTAATTTGGAAAAAAAAGAAGTATATAAATTACTTAGTGATGGAGATACTGATGGTATATTTCAATTTGAAACTCCATCAATGAAATCTTTGGTAGTTAAGTTAAAGCCTAATTCATTTGATGATTTAATCGCAGGTGTTGCTTTAGGAAGACCTGGGCCAAGAGAACATGCTGATTCATTTATTAAAAGAAAAAATGGAATAGAGAAAATAACTTATATTCATCCTGACTTAGAAAGTATATTAAAAAATACTTATGGTATTTTAATTTATCAGGAGCAAATAATTGCAATTTTAGTTAAAATAGCTGGTTATTCTTATCAAGAAGCTGATATTGTCAGAAGAGCTATATCTAAGAAAAAAGATGAAGTTATAAAGGATGAAAGAGATAAATTTATATCAAGGACAGTAAAAAGAAATTATTCTTTTGACATTGCATCAGAGATTTATGATTTAATTGCTAAGTTTGCTAGTTATGGATTTAATAAGTCACATTCAGTTGCGTATGCATTAATTGCTTATCAAATGGCTTACTTAAAAGTTTTTTATAAAGAATATTTTTATATTCAATTTTTAAATGATTCTTCAAATGACTTAAAAATATCAAGTTATATAAATAGCTTAAAAAATAATGGAATAAAGGTTTATAAACCTAGTATTAATAATTCTAAATTAGATTATTATATAAGTGATAAAAAACTTATATTACCTTTATGGATGATTAAAAATGTTTCTAAGGAAATAGCAAAAAAAATAATAGAATGTAAAGGCCCAAAATATAGTGATATATTTGATTTTGCCTATAAAACAAAAGATTTTATGACTGCTAATTTAATGCAAATTTTAATAAATGCAGGAGCTATGGATGAATTTTTTTTAAACCATCAAACATTAATTAAAAATATAGAAAATGCTATTAATTATGGTTTATTAGCTGATGATGATGGATTAATTAAAAAACCGGTGATAGTAGAATATGAAGAATATTCAAGCGATAAATTAAGAAGCGATGAGGTAAATAGTTATGGATTTTATATAACTAATCATCCATCTAGTTCTTTTAATAGTAAAGAGTATATGAAGTTAATTGATATAGATAAATATTTATATAAGAAAATAAAATGTGTTGTTTTAGTAGATAAAATAAAAGTAATTAAAACTAAAAAGAATGAAGATATGGCATTTATTGAAGCATCAGATGAAACTAATAAATGTAGTTTTACAGTGTTTCCTAATAATTTTAAAATGCTTACAAATATAGAAGAAAATGACTTAGTTTTAATTAATGGAGAAGCTCAAAAAAGATTTGACAAATATATTATAATTGTTAATAATATAAGAAAAGTTGGTGGAAATCATGAATGATGAAATAAAGCGTTTTTTTGATAGTATTGGATTTAATGGTGAAGGTTTTTCTGATGCTTTAATAGAAAAAGTAGTATTGAAGAAAAAAGAAGAAACATTTTTAGTTTATATAAAAAACAAAGATGTTATTAATATACCTAATGTCAATCAACTTTTTTTATGTGCTAGTAATGGAATAAATGGGACAAAAAAATGTAGTATTATTTTAAAATATGATAATGTATCATTTGAAGATATTAAAGCTTATTTAGATTATTTTATTGATGAAATAATAATTAGAAGGCCATCATTAATAGGAATTAAAAAAAGTGATGTTGATATAGTTGATGGAACTTTATATTTTCATGTTTTAAATGAATTTGAGAGAAATGATTTGTTATTTGAAAGTGAAGGATTAATTAATCAACTTAAATGTTATGGTTTAGGGGAATACAATATTGAAGTAACTATTAGTAATGATTTACGTCAGCAAGTAAAAGAAGAAATAGAACAAGATAAAAATAATGTAACTGTTAAAGAAGATGATTCACCAGTTATTATGGGAACACATAAAGATGGGGATGTTACTAAATTAAATAATATTTTGGGAGAAACTAAAAATATTATTGTAGAAGTATTTATATTTCAAAAAGAAGTTGTTGAAAGACAAGGTAAAAAAGGTCCGATTTTCATATTAAACTTAAAGGTTAGTGATAAAACAGATAGTTATTTAATGAAAATTGTAAAATTTAATGAAGAAGAATTTGCAAGTATTAATAAAAAAATAAATGAAGGTGCTTGGTATAGAGTTCATGGTAATATGGAAATGGATCAATATTTAAAGCAAATGGTTTTAAATGCTAAAAATATTGAGGCTATACCTTCAAAAGATGAAGTTGTAAAAGATGAAGAAGAAGAAAAAAGAGTAGAATTACATGCTCATACTATGATGAGTGCAATGGATGGAGTAATTGATGCTAGTAAATTAATCAAATTTGCTGCAAAACTTGGACATAAAGCTATAGGTATAACTGATCATAACGTTTTACAAGCTTATCCCGATGTTTTTAATACTTTAGCTAAAATTAATAAGGGAAAAGAAAATAAAGATAAATTTAAGGCATTGTATGGTGCAGAATTAAATGTTGTAGATATTGAAGCAAATATTGTTTTTAATAATAGAGATTATAAATTATTTGATCAAGAATATGTTGTATATGATACAGAAACTACTGGGTTAAATAGTGGTGTAGATCAAATGATAGAAATTGGGGCAGTAAAGGTCAAAAATGATGAAATAATTGATAGATTTGATGAGTTAATTGCGTGTCCAACCCCTTTACCTAAAATAATTACTGAATTAACTAATATTACTGATGAAATGTTAGTAGGAAAAGATAGCGAAGAAAATGTAACTAAAAGATTTTTAGAATTTGTTGGGGATTTACCATTAGTTGCTCATAATGCTCAATTTGATATTTCATTTATTAATAATGCTGTTAAAAAATATAATTTGGGTGAATTTAATAATACTGTTATTGATACTATGGGTATGGCACGTAATATGTATCCTGAATGGCGTAATCATAAGCTTTCAACATTAGTTAAAAATTTAAATGTTGAATGGGATGAAGATAAACATCATAGAGCTGATTATGACTGTGAAGGAACTAGTAAATGTTTTTATCAAATGCTTTATGAATTGAAAAGGCAAAATATTAAAACTACAATTGAACTTGAAAATCTTGCTGATAAAGAAAATGCCATAAAATTTGCTAGACCTTTTCATATTACTGTTTTAGCTAAAAATAGAACTGGTTTAAAAAATTTGTTTAAAATTATAAGTCTTGCAAATACAAAATATTTATATAAGGGTAAAGAACCTAAAATACCTAGAACTGATTTAATTGCTTTGCGTGAAGGATTAATTGTTGGTAGTGGTTGCATTAATGGGGAAGTGTTTGAAAAAGGCGTAGGTTTAACTGATGATGAATTAATTGATATGATGAAATTTTATGATTATATCGAGGTTCAACCAGCATCTGCTTGTTCTCATATAATAGGCAGTGATAAAAAGTTTCATAATATAATGGAATATAATGGTTATATTTCACGTTTAATAAAAACAGCTAAAAAGATTGGTAAATTACCTGTTGCTACTGGAGATGTTCATAATTTAAGACCAGATGATTTAATATACCGAAAAATTATTATTGGGCAAAAGACAAATGGTAGGTTACATCCTTTAAATCGTAAGGATATTGAAGTTCCTAACATGTATTTTTTAACTACTAAGGAAATGCTTGAACAATTTTCATTTTTAGATGAAGATTTAAAAAGAGAAGTTGTAATTAAAAATCCTAATTTAATAGCAGATGAAATTGAAGAACTACAAATTATTCATGATAAGCTATATACACCAGTATTAGAAAACTCTGCTGAAATTACTAAAGATATGGTTTATAAAAGAGCTCATGAAATATATGGCGCTCCTTTACCTAAAAATATTGAAGAGAGAATAGAAGCAGAACTTGCTGGTATTATTGGTGGAGGTTTCGACGTAATTTATTTAATTGCAGAAAAACTTGTTAAAAAAAGTAATGCTGATGGTTATTTCGTTGGTTCTCGTGGTTCTGTTGGTTCATCACTTGTTGCAACTATGATGGGTATTACTGAAGTTAATGGGCTACCTCCACATTATGTTTGTCCTAAATGCAAAAAATCTTATTTTGAAGATGAAAATGGTGAATCATTAGCACTTAACTATTCAAGTGGTTATGATATGCCAGATAGAATTTGTGAATGTGGTGAAAAACTAAAAAAAGAAGGACAAGATATGCCATTTGCAACATTCTTAGGATTCAAAGCTGAAAAAGTTCCAGATATCGATTTGAATTTTTCTGGTGATAATCAAGCTGATGCCCATAATTATGTAAAAGTATTGTTCGGTGAAGATCATGCTTATCGTGCAGGAACTATTTCTACTGTCGCTGATAAAACAGCATTTGGTTATGTTAAAGGTTATTGTGAAGATAATAATATTATTTTAAATAATATTGAAATAGAAAGGCTTTCTCTTGGATGCACTGGTGTTAAAAGAACAACTGGTCAACATCCTGGTGGGATTATTGTTATACCACAATATATGGATGTATTTGATTTTACGCCTTATCAATATCCTGCTGATGAACCAGATTCTACTTGGTATACGACACATTTTGATTTCCATGCTATTCATGATAATGTTTTAAAACTTGATATACTTGGTCATGATGATCCAACTATGCTTAGGTATTTAGGAGATACTACAAAAGTTAATATAATTGATATTCCTTTTGATGATAAAAATGTTATAAGTTTATTTACATCGCCATCAGCTTTAAATGTTAATGAAGAACAAATTTTATGTAAAACTGGAACATTAGGTATTCCTGAATTCGGAACTAATTTTGCTATTAATATGCTTCTTGAAATTAAACCAACTCATTTTGCTGATTTAGTAAAAATAGCTGGACTTTCTCATGGAACTAATGTATGGCAAGGAAATGTGCGCGAATTAATTGTTAATAATGTTGCATCATTTAATGAAGTTGTAGGTTGTCGTGATGATATCATGGTTAGTTTAATAAATTATGGAATGGATCCATCAAAAGCTTTTAAGATAAGTGAATTTGTTCGTAAAGGAAAAGCTAAAAAAGAACCAGATACTTGGCTTGAACATGCAGCTTTAATGCGTGAGCATGATGTTCCAGAATGGTTTATTGAATGTTGTAGAAGAATAGAATATATGTTTCCAAAAGCTCATGCTTGTGCTTATGTAATGATGGCTTATAGAGTTGCATGGTTTAAAGTTTATTATCCACTTTATTATTATTCTGCTTTCTTCAGTATTAGAAGAAGTGACTTTGATGTTAAAGCAATGTTACAAGGTTATGATGGAATAAAAAGAAGATTAATTGAAATAAAAGAAAAAGGATTTGGTGCTTCTGCTAAGGAAAGTGCTGTTGGAGATACTCTTACTGTTGCTCTTGAAATGCTTGCTCGTGGTTTTCAATTTAAAAATATTGATATAGAAAAATCACTTGCTAAAACATTTTATATCGATGAAGAAAATAAATCTTTATATTTACCATTTATGGCAGTTGATGGTTTAGGTGAAGCTGTTGCTAATAAAATTGTTGAAGAAAGGGAAAAGAAACCATTTTATTGTATTGAAGATTTTGCAAGTAGAGGTAAAGTTAATCAAACAACAGTCAATGCTTTAAGAGAACTTGGAGTATTTAAAGATATGCCTGAATCTGCCCAATTGAGTTTGTTTTAAAAATTTAGTATAATATTTTTGATGGAGGTGTTAATTTGAAAATAGATATTTTATCATTGTTTCCTAGTATGTTTGATGGCTTTTTATATGAATCTATTGTTAAACGCGCTATTGATAAAGAAAAAGTTGAAATAAATATTATTAATTTTCGGGAATTTTCACCTCTTAATAATAATCAAGTTGATGATACTCCTTATGGTGGAGGAGCTGGGATGATTCTTCGATGTGAACCAATTTTCTTATGCTTAGATAAAATAAAAAAAGAAGATTCTCATGTTATATTGTTATCACCAGAAGGTATTAAATTTAATCAAAGTGTTGCCAAAAAAATGGTTACTTATAAACATTTAATATTTATATGCGGGCATTATGAAGGATTTGATGAGCGAATTAAAACATTAGTAGATGAAGTTATAAGTATTGGGGATTTTATCTTAACTGGTGGTGAAATACCAGCAATGGCAATAACTGATGCAATAGTTAGATTAATACCAGGTGTAATAAATGATGAATCACTAGAAAATGAATCGTTTAATAATAATTTGCTTGATTATCCACAGTGGACTAAACCAGCTATATATAGAGGTTTAAAAGTTCCTGATGTGTTACTAAGTGGGCATCATAAAAATATAGAAGAATATAGAAAAAATGAACAAATAAAAAAAACTAGGGAATTAAGGCCAGATTTATTAGGAGAAGAACATGAATAGTTATATATTAAAAAATGATGATGATGAAAGAAAAGTATTATTATATAAAGAAAAAACAGGATATTCTTTTTCTCCTAAAAATGGATATAAAAGAGTGAAGAAAATAACTGTATTAGATAAAGGAATGGTTTCTTCTATATTAGAAGATAAAGTAATTAAAGCTTATAATAGATTAATAAGAATAGTTTATAGTCTTATTACTGCTGGGGATGAAACAACTAGTGGTGATGTTCTAATGGCTTATACAGAACTTGATAGAATTAGAAATATTTTGTTATATAAATATCATGAATATTTAAAAAAAGAATTTATTGAAAAATATATGAAAAAATTATATATATTAGAATTAGAATTAAAGAAAGTTCATGTAATGGAACTAACTGATGAAATAGAAGAAGAAAGGGGAAAAAGTAGATAATGGATAAGAAAAAAACAATAATAACTGGTATTGCTTTATTAGTAGTTTTAGTTGGAGTATTTGTTTATATGAATTTTTTTAGAACATATACTGTTACTTTTAATACTAAATTAGGTCCTGGTGTTAAAACACAAGAAGTTAAAAAAGGTGATAAAGTTATTAAACCTGATGATCCAAAATTTGAAGGTTACATATTCATTGGTTGGTATTTAAATGATGAAGAATATAATTTTGATACACCAGTAAATAGTAGTATAACTCTTGATGCAATGTGGGAAGAAAATTAACTTTAAAATTATAGTCATTTATTTGTGGCTATTTTTTTATTATATAAAAATAGTATTGTAATAATTAATAAATTTTGCTAAAATTATTTTAGAATAGAGGTTAGTCAAATGAAGAACATTATTAAATTTGGTGTGCCAATAATATTACTTTTAGGGATATATATAAGTGGTATATATTTATTTGATAGTCCAAGTGATGTTGTTGTTGGATTATATAATGGTGATAAAAAAGAAATAGATACTAGTAATACACTTGCAATAATGTATGAAAATGATAATGGAGAATATGTAGAATCTACTAGTAGTAATTGGCTAGGTGATGGTTATACTTTTAATGCCACTTTATCTAAATGTAAAAATGGAAGTAAAATATATTATGATAGTGCAACAAAAAAGGTTATGGTTGAAGCAAATACTAATGATAGGTGTTATGTTTATTTTGATATATTAAATTTTAGAAATACTTGTATAAAAGATAATTCAAATACATTTGCTTGTAAAATTGCAACTACTTATACAACTGATGGAGAAAACGGTCTTTATTACCATGATGGAGTAGGAACATATACAAATGCAAGTCAAGAAGCAGGAGATAATTCATATAGATATAGCGGAGCAGATCCAAATAATTATGTATGTTTTGGTAGTGATGCAGGAACTTGTCCAGATGAATATTTATATCGTATAATTGGTGTATTTGATGAAGATAATGATGGAGAATACAATGTTAAATTAATAAAAGCCGATTATACAACAAGTGCAATGCTTGGAACAGATGGAAGAGATTATTATGATCTTTATCAGTATGCTGGATTTGATTTTTTATTTTATAAAGGAAAAATGGATACAAGCACGATTGTGGCATATAGATGGAATTATGATACAAGTGTAAGTTCATATGGATCAAATAATTGGGCAACAAGTGAATTAAATAAAACAAATTTAAATACAAATTATTTAAATTATTTAGGAAGTTCATGGAGTTCTATGATAGAAGATTCAACATGGCATTTGGGGGGGATGACATCTTCTAGTAATACAGCAAAAAGTTTTTATAATGGCGAAAGGAATAATGCAGGATACGGAAGCAATCCAACAACATATGGACCAGAAAATGCAAGTGGTAATTCTACAAAAATAGGATTAATGTATCCAAGCGATTATGGATATGCAGCTTATCCAGATGCGTGGAAAATAAGTTTAAATTCATATGCTTCACCAAATGTTTGGTTATATATAGGATTATATGAATGGACAATAACACCTTATTCGTCCGCCTCAGACGATGTGTTTCATCTGAATGATAACGGCATTCTGGGCGGCTTCAATGCGTATAGCGGCTTCTCTGTTAGGCCTGTCTTTTATCTGAAGTCTAATATCTCTTATGTTGAGGGAAATGGGACTAAAACTTCTCCTTATAGAATTAATTAATCTTTTTAATAGTAAATTTGTAATTATATCAAGAATTGAGGTTTTTTAATGAAAAATATTATAAAAGCAATTATTCCTTTAGCGGTATTTTTAATTTTGTTAATAGTTTGTATTTTTTCTTTTAATAATGAAAATAATGTTTATCATGGTATATATGGAAACAATACTACTTATTTTGAAACTGATGCAGCTATTTCAATAATGTATGAAACAGATAATGGTAATTATGAGGTTTCTGATGAAACAAGTTGGTTATTAGATGGTTACAGATTTAATGAAACCTTATCAGGTTGCGAAAACGGTGGAACTATATCATGGAATGATGCTACTCAAAAAGTTGAAATGAAAACTAATATAAGCGATAAATGTTATATTTATTTTGATAAATATTTAAGTGTTCAAATAACCAATGTGACAGCTAGTAATATAACAAGTAATAGTATAACCGTTAATGTATCAGCAACTCCAGGAACAAATCAAATATCTAAATATTATTATTCAATAAATAATGGAAGTTCGTATAAAGTATCAAGTAATAGTAGTTATACATTTACTGGTTTAAATAAAGGAACAAAATATAATATAAAAGTATATGCAGTTGATACAAAAAATTATAGTTCAAATATATATAGTTTAAGTGCAACAACGGATGATGCTTTGTTATTAGCGGATTATATAATTGATAATGTGTATGTAAGTGATGGGGTAAATGGATTATATTATCATGATGGAGTTGGGACTTATACAAATGCAGATCAAGAAGCAGGAGATAATTCATATAGATATAGTGGAGCAAATCCAAATAATTATGTTTGTTTTGGAAGTGATGCAGCAACTTGCCCAGATGAATATTTGTATCGGATAATTGGAGTTTTTGATGAAAATAGTGATGGAGAATACAATGTTAAATTAATAAAGGCTGATTATACAACAAGTGCTATGCTTGGAACTGATGGAAGAGATTATTATGGAAATTATAATTGGGAGACTTCATATTATATAGGAAATATGGCTACTAGCACAATAGTAGCATATAGTTGGAATTATGATACAAGAGTAAGTTCATTAGGATCAAATAATTGGACAACAAGTGAATTAAATAAAATAAATTTAAATAAAAATTATTTAAATTATTTAGGAGGTTCGTGGAGTTCCATGATAGAAGATTCAACATGGTATTTAGGGGGGATGACATCTGATAGTAATACATCAAAAAGTTTTTATACGGGTGAGAGAAATAATGCAGGATATGGAAGTAATCCAACAACATATGGACCAACAAATGCAAATGGAAATTCTACAAAAATAGGATTAATGTATGTTAGTGACTATGGATATGCATCTGATAGTAGAGATTGGAATTTAATATTATACGATTATTTTTACACAGATGAATATAGTGATAATAACTGGTTATATATGGGGTTATGGGAATGGACAATAACACCGTATTCGTCCATCTCAGACGGTGTGTTTAGTCTGTGTAGCAGCGGCTACTTGTACCGTAACAGCGCGAGTTATGGCTACTCTGTTAGGCCCGTCTTTTATCTGAAGTCTAATATCTCGTATGAGAGCGGAAATGGGACTAAAACTTCGCCATTTAAAGTAAGGGTGTGAGGAATCTAAAAAAGGCCACGTCGGCATCTTAAACCGACGTGGTCCGACTTATCAACAAAAAATTATTGAATACTTAATGACAAATATTATTATTTATTAATAAATATTTGTTTTTTTATTGTATAATTATATTAAGGTGATTAGATTGAAAATTATTGTTTCTGCTGGAGGAACAGGTGGACATATTTATCCTGCCTTAGCGATAATAAAAAAGTTTCAAGAAAAAGAAAAAAATTTAGAAGTATTATATATTGGAACACATGATAGAATGGAAAAAGATATTGTTCCTAAACTAGGTATTAAATATATACCAATTGAAATATATGGATTTAGTAAAACAAAAATAATTAGAGATATTAAAAATATTAGGTTAATATATAAAGACATAAAAAAATGTAAGAAATTAATGGAAGAATTTAAACCTGATATTGTTATTGGTGTTGGTGGTTATGTTACATATCCAGTTATTAGAGCTGCTCATAGTTTAAGTATTAAGACATTTATTCATGAACAAAATAGTATTGCTGGTAAGTCTAATGTTACTCTTGCTAAATATGTAGATTTAGTTGGTGTTTCTTTTGAAAATTCAAAAGATTATTTTAAAACTGCTAGGAAAGTAGTATGGACTGGTAATCCTTGTGGTGAAAATGCGAAAAGTGCAAGTAAAATATCTAAAACAACTTTGGGTTTTAAAGAAAGTGATAAATTAATTATTATTGTTGCTGGTTCCCTAGGAAGTTCAGCATTTAATGAAAAGTTTAAAGCATTTTTAAAAACAGTAGATGATGCACCATATAAAATATTATATGTAACTGGTAAAAAGTATTATGATGATTTCATAAGTAATAGCAATTTTTCTAAAAATGTAAAAGTAGTTCCTTATTTTGATAACTTATCTGGTTTAATGAAAGATGCTTACTTACTTATTTCAAGAGCTGGTGCTAGCACTATAAGTGAAATATTAGCATTAAAAATTCCTAGTATTTTAATACCTAGTCCGTATGTTGCTAATAATCATCAATACTATAATGCCTTAGATTTAGTAAACTTAGGTGTTGCAGAATTAATTGAAGAAAAAAATTTAAATCCTGATTTAATCCAAGTAACAATTAATGAATTAATTAATAATTCAAAGAAATATGAAGAAATGAAAAAGAATTTAGATAATTTAAAGACACAAGAAGCATCTACAATTATATATAATGAAATTAAGGAATTATTAAAATGAATGAATTGGGTAGTGTTTTAGAAAATGTAGATTTAAAAAAATATAATACTTATGGTATTGGTGGTATCGCTAAATATATGGTATTTCCATCAAATGAAGAAAAATTAGTTAAATTGTTAGATTATATAAAGAATGAAAAAATGTCGTGGTATATTTTAGGTGGGGGATCTAATCTAATACTCCCAGATGAAGATTATGATGGGGTAATAATTAATTTAAAAGAATTAAATAATTATGAATTTGATAAAGATATAATTAATGTAGAATCTGGAATCAGTTTAGGTAAATTAGTTAACGTTATGCTTGATGCTGGTTATACTAATTTAAGCCCTTTAATGGGAATACCTGGTTTGTTAGGTGGTGCTATAATTGGTAATGCAGGTGCTTATGGGACTTCTATATTTGATTATATAATTAGTGTTAAATTTATTGATGAAGATGGAAATATAAAAGAATTAAATAAAGAAAAAATTAAATATGATTATAGATGGACTGAGTTTAAAGAAAGAAAAGTAATAGTATTAAGTGCTAAAATAAAATGTATTAATGGAAATGTTGCAGAAGCAAAAGAAAAAATAAAAGAAAATTTAGAAAAAAGAAAAAAAAGTCAGCCATTAGAATATAAAAATGCTGGATCTGTATTTAGAAATCCTCCATCACATGCTGCTGGATATTTAATTGAACATAGTGGTTTAAAAGGTATTACAGTTGGTGGAGCAATGGTTAGTGAAAAACATGCTAATTTTATAATTAATTTTAATAATGCAACAAGTCGTGATATAATAAATTTAGTTGAACTAATTAAATCAAAAGTAAAAGATGTTTATAATGTTGAATTAGAATTAGAACAAGTAAAAGTTAATTGGTGATTTTATGCAAAGCAAAAAAGTGAAAAGGAAATTAAATAAAAAAGCATTATTAGTATTTGTATTGATAATTTATTTAATAATAATGATTATTTATTATTTTTTTACTTTGCCAGTTAAACGAATTATTATTAGTGGTAATAATTTAGTAAGTGATACAGAAATTATTGATGTATCTGGACTTAGTGAATATCCAAGTTTATTTAAAGTAAGTAAAAAGAATATTGAAAATAAAATTGATAGTATTTCTTATATTGATAGTGTAAGTGTTAGTAAAAGTATTAATGGAACTATTGAAATAAATGTAATAGAATATAAAATATTATTTTATAATATGTTAAATAAAAGTTTAGTATTATCTAGTAAAGAAGAAATAACTAATGACGATGTATTAGGTGTTCCTACATTAATAAATTATGTTCCTAGTGATATATACAATAAATTAATTGATAAAATAAGTGATATTGATAGTGATATAATAGCACTTATTAGTGAAATAGAATATAGTCCTGATATTAAAGATGATGTTACTATAAATGATAGTAGATTTATATTAAAAATGAATGATGGAAATCATGTTTATATTGATTTAGTTAATTTTGATAGTTTAAATAATTATAAAGTTATTTATTCTAATTTAGAAAGTAAAGGTATAATTCATTTAGATAGCGTATATTCAGGTAATAATCAAGGAACTATTGTATTTACACCATTTGATGCATTAAATAAAGAAGAGGTGGGGGATGGTAATGAATTATCACAATGAAATGTTAGAAATAATTAATAATTTAGATTATAGACCTAAGTTATTATTACATAGTTGTTGTGGACCTTGTTCAACAACAGTATTAAGTTTTTTGGAGAGTTTTTTTGATATCATAGTATATTATTATAATCCAAATATAGAACCGATAGAAGAATATGAAAAAAGGAAAAGTGAACAAATTAGATTTATAAAAGAATTTAATAAGCCTAGTATTACATTTTTAGAAGGATTATATGAAAATGATAAATTTAGAGAGTGTTCTAAGAGATTAGAAAGTGAATTGGAAGGCGGAGCTAGGTGTGTATCTTGTTTTAAATTAAGATTAGAAGAAACTGCATTAAAAGCTAAGGAATTAAATTGTGATTATTTTGGGACTACATTAACAGTAAGTCCACATAAGAATAGTAAAATTATTAATGAAATTGGAAAACATTTAGAAGAAAAATATAATATTAAATTTTTATATAGTGATTTTAAGAAAAAGGATGGATATAAGAAAAGTATAATATTGAGTAAAGAATATAATTTATATCGTCAGGATTATTGTGGTTGCTTATTTGGGAGAAGAAATAATGATTAAAGTAGTTGAATATCTTGGAATAATTTTATGGATAATATATTTATTTTTATTAATTAATCGAGAGTTATGTAGGAAAAATAAGTATATTGATGAATATAATAAAAAATTAATTATTAAACATCCTTTTCATTTATTTAGAATTGATAGTATATTTTTTTTAATTGTATATTTAATCTATAATAATTTTGCAGATGTTAATGTAATTTCTTATATTTATATAGGAATTATAATAACTAATATTGTTTATGTTATTTATGATATATCTGATAATTATAAAGTAGAAAAAAACGTTTTGAAAAAAGAATTTATAAATTATTTTATAGGATTTTTATTTGTTATATTTTTGCTATTGTTTATGATTTTTAGTAAAAATGTAATAAATGTTTATTTAATTACTTTAATAATAAATATTCTTATTCCAATTTCTATATGGGGTTTGAAACTTTTGTTAAAAAAAGAGTAATGTAGGTTTGTCAAACATAAGTGACACAGTCACGACAAACCAACTATAGATTATTTTAACTTGTTAAAATAATCACGAAGCAATTCAATTGGAGATTTCCAATTAAGAGGTTGCATAGGAAAATTATTATATTCCCTTAAGTATGCTTGCAACTGTTTATTGGCATCTTCAATTGAATAAAAGCGGCGAGTAGAATAAAACCGTTCATTATCTTTCCGATGACTTCTTTCAACCTTACCATTATGTTTAGGTGTGTAAGGTTTAATTAAATCATGGTGGATACCTGCTTTAGCT
>CASFPB010000015.1 GCA_949296605.1 uncultured bacterium | reverse complement strand
TGTTGTATCTGCACTTATATTTACATTACCTGTTGCTCCCCCAGATATTTGAGCAATTACATAAGCAAAAGATACACCAATAAATAAAATTAAAAGTAAAGATAAAAGTAATATTTTTTTGTTTTTTAGATAAGTATTTACCTTGTTCATATTATTACCTACCTTACTATAAAAATGATAACAAAAAATTGCTTAAAAAGCAATTATAAAATAACAACATTTCCAATAAATACAAAATAAAACCTTTATTTTTCAAATTCATTTTTATCGACCTCAAATTTACTAAGGGCCGAGATGACGATGCCATCCATCGGCCTTATACTACATCCCTATTATGTATGGATTACTAATTGTGCCATCTCCTGTTATTTTATATACCGAAGATGATAGATACAAGACTGGGCGAATGGAGTAGCCGCGATCCGCGTAGTGGTTGTAGCTCAAGACGCCGCTAAGATTCAAGTTGAACACACCGCGGGAATTCGAGGAATTAGGTGTTATTGTCCATTCAATTCCTGTTTTATATACCCAACTTTGTCCTGCACATCTTGATGAACCATATGAACTTAAATTTGTTGTTCTTGCACAACTACTTGCTAGAACACTATATCCATAATCACTTACATACATTAATCCTATATGTCCTTCTTCCTCTGTTGGTCTTCCACTATATACTATTGTTCCCCTTTCATATCCATAAAAAGATGCCGCTGTTGCACTTGTGCTACTATATCCTCCCAAATACCATGTTACATTTTGGATCATACTTCTATATGTATCATTTATTCCTTCTACACTATAATCACAATTTACTGGAACACTTGTTGAATATCCATAACAATATCCACTGTCTGTTCCATCCTGAGCATTATAGTATGCTCCATTTAACAAACTTTTTAAACTTGATACGCTCCAATCATTATAGCCCTTACTATCCCATGCTAATCCTCCAATTGGTTCTTCCCTTATTATTTTTACTAAATGTTGTCCACTGACATCATGAGAATTTTCGTCAAATACTCCGATTATTCTCCATAACTCATTATTAAACGATATATAGTTATTTGGATTTTTTCCTTCATATCTATATCCATTTTCATTAACTACTTGTCCTGTTCCTTGTGTTTGTCCTGATAATGATATAATATAATCATTTAAATTAACTTTTGTAATTGTTGTAAAATCAAGTGAACACTTTGCTTTTTCATTAGTCATATTAGTAAGTTTTAGTTTCCAATTATCATAATCCCATTTTCCTGTTGCATTTTCACATGTAACTGCTACTTCATATAATCCTTTTGATGGAACTGTTGAAACTACTTCACCATCTAAACTAACAGCATATTTTATACCGGCTATAACAAATGTTTTTTTGGCTTTATTATTTAATACAAATATTAAACCAATAACTAAAACAATGCCAATACTTACCAATATAATTCTATTTTTCACAATTAACCTTCTTTCTCCAATAATTAATTAAATCAATTAACTTTATTTTAAAACAAACATTATCATAATCATTAAATTCATAAATTTTATATTTAATTATATCTAAATTATCAACAATAATATAATTTACTTTATATCCTTTATGATTATTTATAAAATCTAAAATTTTATTATCAATATCATTTAACTTTAATTTATTTTTAGATTTTATAAATACCAAATACTTAGGATATAATTTTTTAAAAAACAATAATCTATTTTTCATATTTTCCTCAATATTGTTAAGTAAAGTTTATAATCTATCTCGTAAGAATCGATATCTTTACTGTATTTTTTGGATTTTATCCAAGGATAGTTTATGAACATCTATGCTTATATTTATTAGCCTTAACTAAATAAAAATTTTAAACTATAAATGTGCTGGGCGAATGGAGTAGCCGTTATTCGCGTTGTTGTTGTTCAAGTTGCCGTTATTATTCAAGTTAAAGACATTGTTGGAATTCGACGAATTTGGTTTTTTCTTATTTAAACTACCCTATGTAATCTATTATATCACAATTTTTTTTATTATTGGCAAAATTATATGCATTTTTATAATTCATTAACGAAGAAAAATAAACTGATGTAGAAATACAACCATTGTTATATAAATATTTGGCTCTTTTTACACCATTTTTAATATTATTAACTGAATTTCTATTCATTGTTATAATCGTTTTTTTGTTTTTAACTTTTATATTATATCCTAAAAATGGTATTCCATGTTTTACACTAACTATATATGTTTTATTTTCAAATAGTGTTTTATATAATAATGCAATTTATATAAGTAAAATATTGCTAAGAATTGACTTGTCATATTACCAATTGGTAATCCTTTACCAGGTTCATATTTTGGTAATATATTTTTATATTTAACTTTATATTTTTTAATTATTTTGTTTATATACTCTTTATCTGTGCTATCTATAATTTTAGCCATTAATATATATTCTTCAGCATCTAGTTTTTCATGTAATAAATTTTTTAATATTTTATGATCAATACTATAAAAATATTTACTTATATCTATTTTTAAAAAATAAAATTCTTTATATTTCTTATGCTTTTCAATACCATATTTTAATTTTTTCATTGCTAAATTAAGTCCCATGTTTTTCCTTGTAGCAACATTTTTATCAATTAAATACTTATTTAACTTTTTTATAAGAATTGTTTTTGTTATATAATGATTTATTAATTTATCTATCATATTCATACTCATTATTACTCTTACCTTAGGTTTAGTAATTATAAAAACATTATATGTTCCACCATTATATAATTTATTTTCAAGTAAATATTTTGCATAGTATATATATTCCATTTTATTTTTTTCAAAATTATATATTCTATTTTTTAAATATAATTCTTTTTTAGGTATATTAACCATATAATTATCAATTATTTTTATATAATCTTTAATTTTAATGACAATTTTAAATTCATTGTTGTTCATAAAAAACCTCTTCTAACTTTTCCATAACATATAAAAACTTATTAGGTGGTAATTTATATATTTTTTCAATTAAATTGTCAAGTCTTTCATTTATATCTAAATTTCTTTTAGCTTTTTCAAGAATTTCATAATATTTATTGAGTTTTTTATAATTTTTTCTTTCAATAATATTACCCATTTCTTGAACAACATAACTAATTTTTACTTTTTCTATTTCATTTATTACTTTATTTAAGGCACATTCTGGGAAGCCACATGTGTTATTTTTAATTATTTTATAATTTAATAAATAATTAATTATCAACGCATCATCGTTATATAAATTATAAAATTTTCCACTTCCTTTTATAAAAATTAGATAGTCTTTACCACCCCGAACTTTTGTTTGCTATTTATTTTCAATCATTCTCCTTTTATTTATATATTTATTTTGGCCGGGATGACGATGCCATCCAGCGGCCTAATACTACATCCCTATTATGTATGGATTACTAATTGTGCCATCTCCTTTTATTTTATACACCGAAGATGACAGATATAAGACTGGACGAACGGAAAGGCCAGAATTCATGTTAAGATTATCAGACAAGTTGCCACTGAAATCCAATGAAAAAACATAATTATCGATAGAAGACGAAGAACTTGTCATTGTCCATTCATATAATCCCATATTTAGCCAACTTTGTCCTGCACATGAAGACGAATTATAAGAATCTAAATTTATTGTTCTTGCACAACTGGTTGATAAAACACTATATCCATAATCACTGGGATACATTAATCCTATATAGTCGGTATAGCCCACTGAGCCTCTTTCATGTTCATAAAAAGATGCCGCTGTTTCACTTGTGCTACTAGTTCTTCCCTGATACCATGCTACATTTTGGATCATATTTCTATATGCGTCATTTATTCCAATTTCACTATAATCACAATTACTTGAAATACCTGAATTTCCATAACAAAGGCTTGAAACACTACTTTTATTAATATCCCAATCATAATATGCTCCATTTAACAATATTTTTAAATTTGATAAATTCCAAGTATTATATCTATATCCTTTACTCCAGCAAAGTCCTCCAATTGATCCTTTTCTTATTATTTTTACTAAATTTTGTCCACTTTGTCCATGTGATGCTGAATCAAATACTCCTATTATTCTCCATAACTCATTATTAAACCATATATAATTATTTGGATTCTTTCCTTCGTATCTATATCCATTTTCATTAACTACTTGGCCTGTTCCTTGTGTTTGGCCTGATAGTGATATAATGTAATCATTTAAATAAGTCTTTTCTTCTTTTTCGGTATAATTAACATTACATTTAGCTTTACCTACACCTGAAAAATCAATATCTAGGCCCCAAGTTTTATAATTCCATTCAGCTGAACCTACTGAACAATCAGTTGTAACTGTATAATTTGCTGGTGTTGGATGATTAAAAGATATGCCATTTGAATAAGCAGTCATTACAACATCATTATGAATCACATTCCTACTTAGTATTATCTCTGCATTTAAACTTTTTCCACCATTTTCATGTTGATTTGTTTCTAAATTTATAAACGTTACTTTAAATGTCCAATTTTGGATAGTTGGATTAGTGCTACTACTAGATGATATTTCATAAAGTGATGCAACATTATATAAATCATCAGCTGTTGTAATATCAAAACCAGTAACTGTTGAACCATCAGCATTTGTTGCTGTAACATAATTAAGACCACTTAAACTAGTAATTTCTTCTCCTAAAGGATTAGTAATAGTTAATACTATTTCTGGTGTTTTTTCTGGTGTTGTATATACATAATTATTAGAGTTTATTCGAAAATAAACATAATAATTAAATGTTGCAGTCTTATTAGTTGAATTAGCAACTAAACTAGCAGTTCCTGTTGCTTGATCTGATAAACCACTACCACCCTCAGTAACATTAAATTGTGTTGGATTTAAATCAATTTCTTTATCTACACTAAATTTTAAATTATCTGTTGTATCTGCACTTATATTTACATTACCTGTTGCTCCCCCAGATATTTGAGCAATTACATAAGCAAAAGATACACCAATAAATAAAATTAAAAGTAAAGATAAAAGTAATATTTTTTTGTTTTTCAGATAAGCCTTTACCTTGTTCATATTATTACCTACCTTACTATAAAAATGATAACAAAAAATTGCTTAAAAAGCAATTATAAAATAACAACATATAATACTGTAGGTGATAATATGTATCCATGTGGAAAAAGACCTGGTGGAGGTCTTACAATACTTATTTTATTTGTCTTAGCTATCCTTATTTTTTATCAATTAATTATTACTTTAATTCTTCCTTTTAGATGGAATATATTTGTTTTATGTTTAGAAGTTTTTTTATTTTTCTTCTTCTTGGGAAGAATAATATGGCCTTATTAATTCTTCTGTTTTAAATATATAATCTATTACTTTATTATTTTCCTTACATTTTAAAAATTCACTATCTGCATTTTTTATTTCTGGAGGTAATGTAATTAATATAAAAAGTAATTTTTTTTCATGTTCTAGTAAAGGAAATTTATGTAAATATCTTTCCAATCCTTCAGCAAAATGAATATTTAAATATTCATTTTTATAAAGTTTTACTAAATCTATTATTGGAGTATCTATTAAATAATCATCCCAACTTATTAATACTTCCTTTTCCCCTCTTAAATAATGATCTAGTGATAAATTATTATGAACTACTGCTACTCTAATTTTAGTCTCTCCTTTTATTAAATCATACCACTCATCTAATTCTTGGGTGCAAAAATCTAATGCTGCATTAATTTTATAAAAGTTACGCATAAGTTGATAATTAGATGGAGACATATAAACTTCACTAAAACCCATTTCATATAAAGTATCATAGTAGTTTTTTAAATAACTTATATTACTTTTTATATCTTCATATATAGCTTTATATGTATCTTCACTTACCTCTTTAAAATAACTAGTTTTATTATGCAAACTTGCAATAATATCTATTATATCATCAGCCATTTGTTCTTTTGGCATTCTTATACTATCTACATATTCAAATACATTAACCTCATCTCTTGATGCATCAATTAATTTAGGAAAATTCATAAAACCTCTACTTATTAAGTAATTGTATAATTCACTTATATCTTTTTTCTTAGGCTTTATAATAAAATCCCCACTTGTTGTTTCAAGCAATGTTGTTTTTCCTTTTAATGTATATCTATAAGGCTTATAAATTGATTTTAATACTTCTAAACTTTTATTCATTTATTTCTGGAATAATTATTTTATCTCCAACAGATACTTTACTAATATCATTGTATTCTTCTAAAATTGATGTATTAGTATTATATTTTGCACAAATAGAATCTATTGTATCATTACTTTGCATGATATGAATATTATAAGTTATAAAAGATTCTTCTTTTTCTAATGTAGAACTTATAACTGTTTCTTTTTCTTCTTCTGATACAGTATCTCTTTGTTCTTCAATATCTTCTTTTTCTTCCATTTTTTCTTCTATCACTTCATCATTCCTTTCTTCCTTTTCTTCTAAATCAATATTATCTAACATATCTTCTAAAGTTTCATTTGCATCCTCAACACTTTCAAACACTTCTTCTTTTAATAAATTTGCTTTAATACTATATTCAATATTTACTTTTAACGTATTTTTATCTATTAATTCATAAGTAAAATCTTCAATAGCAAAATCAAGTGAATCAGTATCTATTTTAGTAGTTAAATCCACTGAAAATGGTAAAACTTTCTCAAAATTTTCCTTATTTACACTTACCTCATGAGTTTTATATTCTCCTGATACTATAAAGTTACCTAAAACACCTGATTCATTAACTGTGTATTCATGTTCTAATGAAATACTTAATATTTCACTAATATTTGATGAAAATTTAATATCTTTAGTAAAAGGTATAGTTAAATTCATTTTATCCTCCTTGCTAAAATACTATGTATTTTTTAAAAATTTATGATATAATATAATGCATTCGTGGGGGTTGTCATGAAAGAGATTAAAAAAAGTGAACTTTTAGGTTATCCTGAATTTAGTGAATCTATTTATTGGAGTCAAGAAAATACTTTATATAAAATATGTAAGTTATTACCAGTTGAACAAGAACGAATAGAATTTCTAAAATTTATTTATAAATTAGATATTCCAGGTTTAATTAAGCCATTAGATTTATTAAATAATGAAAAAATATATGGTTATGAAATGCCTTATGTTGATGGGACTACCATAGATAAAGTCTTAGTTACCTCAACTATCGATATTGACGTAATACAAATAATCGAAGAAATGTTTAATATCTTGGGTAAAATACATGAACATTTCATATATGGTGATATTAGATGTTCCAATATAATGATTTCTAATAATTTACCATTGTTTATTGACTGGGATTCTGGAAAACCTTTAAATTCTAATTATTGGGTGGTCTCATATTATAATTTATTTATAAAAAGACGATATGAAGCTAATAAGCTTGAAGATATCGCTAAATTATATATTTGTGCATTATCATTACTCTATCAAATTGATATAGAACTATTTGTTATGCGTTATGGTCCATATGCTTTAAGAGATTTTTTAATTGAATCCAATGCTAATAGTGAAATTATCAATGCTTTAAATATATTAATTAAAGCTTATGAAGAAAGAAATGATTCAACAAGTTATGATTTTAACGGAATGTTTTCAAATATTAATTTACCTTCTAGTAAAGAAAAAGAATTAATTAGAGCGAGATTAAATCCCTTTATTAGAAAATAACTATTTAGGAGAATGAAATGAAAGAAATTGATAGAAAAATAGTTCAATCATATCCAAAGTTTTCAAAAGATATTTATTGGAGCATGGATAGAACTTTATATAAAATATGTAAATTTGATTTATCTACATTAAATAGAATTAATTTTTTAAAGTATATTTATGGATTAGAAAATATTCCTGGTTTAAATTTACCATTAAATTTATTATATGATGATGAGATTTACGGTTATGAAATGGATTATATAAATGGTTCATGTAACATTGATGAGTTTATATATAGAACAAATAAAGACATAGCAGATATAAGAAAGATTATATCAAGTATATTTGAAGCATTAAAAGAAATTCATAAGCATTTTATATTTATAGATGTTCGCAATTCAAATATTTTAGTTAAAGATAATAGTGCTATATTTATTGACTGGGATTTTGGAATTATTAAAGGAACTGAAGATTATGCAAGATTTTATTATGGGGTATTAACAAGAAAATATATAGGAACAGTTTTAGAAGATTTAGCAAAAGCTTTTATTAGTGCTTTATCCCTACTTTATCATTGTGATATTGAACTTTTTATGACAACCCACAATTTATTAGATTTACAGAGTTTATTAGAAAGTATAAATGCCGATAAAGAAATTATACATTGTATAAAATTATTTACGGCACTATATATTTATGATGAAAGAGTTAAAGATTTTGACTTTACAAATATGTTTTTAAATGTTAACCTACCTACTAAAAAAGAAAAAGAATTAATTAGAGAAAGAATTAATCGTAAAAGAAATTAAAGAGTTGAGGTATAATATGATAGAAATTGATAGAGAAATTATAAAAAAATATCCTAAATTTTCTTTAGGAATATATGAAGGTGAGGATAATGATTTATATAAAATATGCACTTTATTCCCTGATAAAGAACAAAGAATAAATTTTTTAAAATTTATGAATAGTTTTAAATCTTTTCCAGGAGTTTTATTACCAACAGATTTATTATGTGATAGAGAAATATATGGCTATAAAATGCCATTTATAAGTAATGCCCAAGATATATCATTGTTAGTATCTCGTAATGAACAAGAAAAAGATGTTAGAAAAATAATTTTAGAAATATTTGCAATATTAAAAGAAATACATAAATATTTTATTTTTAATGATATTCGCACTTCTAACATTTTAATTAAAGATGATAGTGCTATTTTTATTGACTGGGATTTAGGAATAATTAAAAATTCTACTGATAAAGCATGCTGTTATTATTACACTTATAATACGTTTTATATAGGAACCATTTTTGAAGATATTGTTAAAGCTTTTATCAGTGCTTTATCATTATTTTATTATTGCGATTTAGAAATTTTTATGAAAAAACATAGCATTTTTGATTTAAGAGAATTATTACTTAATGCAAAAGCCGATAGAGAAATAATACATACAATAGACATTATAATTGATATATATACTAAAAAAAGAAAAATGGAAGAACTAGATGTTGTAGGTTTATTTGAAACAATTGATTTACCTAGTAAAAGAGAAAAAAATAGAGTTAGAAAAAGAATAAAATCTCAAGTTGATAAGCAACATTGAGATTTTTTATTTTATAAACATTGCATCTCCGAAAGAGAAAAAACGATAATTATTTTTTATAGCAAACTTATATGCATTTAATATATAATCTTTACTAGATAATGCCGAAACTAACATTAATAAAGTGCTTTTAGGTAAGTGAAAATTAGTAATTAATCCATCAATAGATTTAAACTTATATCCTGGATAAATAAAAATATCAGTCCATCCACTACATGCTTCAAATTTGTCATATTTACTTCTAACAGTTTCTAAAACCCTAGTTGAAGTTGTTCCAACTGCATAAATTTTACCCTTACATTCATTTAAAGTTTTAGCAGTTTCCTCATTTATTATGTAGTATTCACTATGCATTTTATGTTTTGTAATATCAGTTTCTTCAACTGGTCTAAATGTTCCAAGACCTACATGTAAAGTTACATAACATATGGTTATTCCCTTTTCTTTGATTTGATTTAATAATTCTTTGGTAAAGTGTAAACCTGCGGTTGGAGCAGCAGCAGAACCAATATTTTTAGCATAAACTGTCTGATACCTTGACTCGTCTTCCAATTTTTCATGTATATATGGAGGAAGTGGCATTGTTCCTAACTTATCTAATATTTCCATTAGAATGCCTTCATATATTAATTCCACTTCAACTATTCCTTCATCCATTTTTTTTATGACTTTTGCTTTTAATAAACCATTCCCAAAAGTTACAATTGTTCCCTCGTGTAATCTTTTTTGAGGTCTTGATAAACATTCCCAATTATTATTTTCAGTATTTTTTAATAGTAATAATTCTATTACTGCTTTTGTATCTTCTTTTTCTCCGATTAATCTTGCTGGAATAACTTTTGTATCGTTTAATACTAAAATATCATCAGGAGTAATGTAATCTATTATATTTTTAAATATATCTTCTTTTAGTTCTCCATTATTTTTATCCATAATTAATAATTTTGAATCACTTCTATTTTTAAGAGGAGTTTGAGCAATTAATTCTTGTGGTAAATCATAATTATATTCTTCAATATTCATTTTATTAATTCCTCAAACTTTCTTTCAAATTCATCATTAATATCATCAATTGTTCTAATAACATCATCTTTAACACAATCTATTTTTATATATCCATATTTTTCAGTTAATTCTAAATATGCATCTTCTGCTCTTTTTAAATGATCTTTATTTGATTCATGTTGATCAGCTGATTCGCTTCTACTCTTTTTTAGTATTGCAGCATATTCATATGGCATATATAAAAATATTACAGCATCTGGCCTAGGTAATTCCATTATACCAAATTCAAGTTCATCTAATTTTTCATACATTTTTACTCTTTCTTCTTTTGTATTTAATTTTCCACCTTGATGAGCCATATTTGATTCAACATATCTATCAAGTAAAACAATATCACCATTATTTAAATGATCTTCTATTTCTTTGATATTATAACGTCGATCTGCCGCATAGTAAGCAGATGCTACTAATGCATCAACATTTGCTGCTCCCTCAGGAAACCAACCTTCACATATTTGCTTTTTACCTAAATATGGTCCTCCAACAATTTTACCCGTTGGGCAATCATAATTTGGAAAACTAAAATTATATATTTTTTTATTCTTTTTTTTATATTTTTCAACTAGCATCTTTACTTGCGTTTCTTTTCCTGAACAATCAGTTCCTTCAACTACTATTAACTTACCTCTCATATTACTAACACTCCCTTATATTTTATTAATTAAATTAATTCCTTCTTTAAAATTGCATTTACTATGACATACAAAATCTTTAAATGTGCATCTTGCTCCTTTTAAATAATTTTTTATATCATCTTTTAATGGATTATTACTTTTTTCTAGAGCCTCACTATATTTATGCAATGTATTTTTTGTTTGATTCATTATTTCAAGTTGAGCACAACTACACAATCTTTCTTTACATTTTAATATGAAGTTTTCATATGTTCCACGTTCAAAAATTGTTATTAACTTACCACATGGATAAACATTTTTTACACTTTTTATATCTTCTAACCATTCATTTTTTAATGCATCATCATCAAGCAATATTGGTGGTATAAAATATTTATCACTATCATCTATTTCAATTTTATAATCAATTGTTCTATGTCTTTGAGCTTGAGCAAGCATTGCAAATGACCCTTCATAAACTGTTGCATATACATCACCAAAATATTCTTCTTTTTCTTTTAAATTTGAACCGAACAAAGAAATACTTCTATTTTTTTCATTTTTTAATAAACCCTCATCTAATATATTTAATTTTTTTATTTCATCAATAAACTCTTGCATATATTTAGATAATTTATGAGAAAAATCACTATCATTTTGTTGTTCCTTTATATATTTTTTAAACCAAGATACTATATAATTAATTTGTCTTAATGATGTAGTATAAATCATTGTTGTGGGCATAAACACTGTAACTAAATATCTTGCATTCTCTTGCGCCAATTTAGTAATTTTGCTTTCACTAAAAGTATCTTTATATAGTTCCTTTATTTTTCTTTCAAATATTTTTAACCATTTTTCATAAAGTTCTATTTCTCTTTTAGAAATTACACTATCTTTACCAGCTTCTATTTTTGTATATCTAGCTGATTTTTCACTAGTAGTATATTCTTTTTCATTATTTAATATCATAGCTAATATTTTAGGTATATTAGTTATATTTAAACTCATGTAAATGTGATCATATACACTATGATGCCCATTATCTTTCGTTAAAACTATTCTTCTTTTAGTTTTTTCTTCACTTTCTTCTTTTAATTTATTAAAACCCTCTAAATCATAACAGACTCCTGCAAATTTACCACTAAGCATTAAACACGCATCTAAATCTAATTTACCATCTAATGTATCAAAATAAGACTTTGCAATATCAATTTTTATCATTTTTACTCCCTTAATCATACCATAATGGGTATTTTTTTGTAATTTTTAATACTTCATTTTTCATTTCATTAATTACATTTTCATCATTATAATTTTTTAATGTTTTAGCTATAATTTTACCTATTTTTATAAAATCATTTTCTAGTAATCCCCTGGTAGTCATTGCAGGTGAACCTAATCTAATTCCACTAGTAACCATTGGAGATTCACTATCATTAGGAATAGCATTTTTATTTACAGTAATATTAATACTATCTAAGATATTTTGAGCATCTAACCCAGTTATACCGCAACAACTTTTAACATCAACTAATATTAAATGATTATCTGTTCCATTTGATACAACGTGAAATCCTTCTTCTTGTAAACTTTTTGCTAATGCTTTAATATTTTTTAAAACTTGTTCTTGATACATTTTAAATTCTGGTTGCATTGCTTCATAAAAACATTGTGCTTTTGCAGCAATTACATGCATTAAAGGACCACCTTGAATACCTGGAAAAATTACTTTGTCAATTTTTTTAGCAATTTCTTCATTATTAGTTAAAATTAACCCTCCTCTTGGGCCTCTTAAAGTTTTATGAGTTGTTGTTGTAACAATATCAGCATAAGGAAGTGGTGATGGATGAAGGTTGGTTGCAACTAATCCAGCAATATGAGCCATATCTACAAATAAATACGCTCCAACTAGGTCTGCAATTTCTCTAAATTTTTTAAAATCTATTATTCTTGAATAAGCACTTGCTCCTGCAATAATCATTTTTGGTTTTTCCTTTAATACTTTTTCTTTTATTGCATCATAATCTATTATTTCACTTTCCTCATCTATGTTGTAATCAACTATTTCATAATCTTGTCCACTAAAAGACATTTTATGTCCATGAGTTAAATGTCCACCATTAGCAAGATTCATTCCCATAACTTTATCTTTTGGTTTTAATAACGCCCTATATACTGCCATATTAGCACTAGATCCTGAATGAGGTTGAACATTAGCATATTTACAATTAAATAATTTTTTAGCATATTCTATCGCAGTAGATTCAATAACATCAACATTTTCACATCCACCATAATATCTTTTATTTGGGTAACCTTCAGCATATTTATTTGTTAATATGCTACCTTGTAATTTTAATATATCTTTTGATACATAATTTTCACTTGCTATAAGTTCAATATTTTCTTCTTGTCTAATTCTTTCATTTTTTAATGCGTTTTCTAATATTTTATCCATTATTTATACCCCTTTCATACATAAAAATCAAATTATCTATAATCATTGCAACAGTCATTGGTCCAACACCACCAGGATTGGGTGTTATATAACTTGCTTTTTTAGATACATTTATAAAATCTACATCTCCAACTATTTTTCCATCAATTTTAGCAACTCCAACATCTATTATTGTTGCATTTTCTTTTATCATATCTTCTTTTATTAAATGTGGAATTCCTGTTGCACTAATTAATATATCTGCTTTTTTTGTTATATCTTTTAAATTTTTAGTTTTAGAATGCGCTATAGTAACTGTTGCATCTTTATTTAACATTGCTAAACCAAGCGGATGACCTACTATATTTCCTCTTCCAACTATAACAACATTTTCACCGCTTATTTTTATTTTATACTCTTCTAAAAGTTTAATGATTCCTTTAACTGTGCATGGTAAAATTGTATCTACACCAAGATATAAATTATAAATATTTTCTTTAGTAAATCCATCTACATCTTTTTTAGCATCTATTAAACCACTACATTTATTAAAATCTATTTGACTTGGAACAGGACTTTGTAAAATTATGCCTGTAATCTCATTATCACTATTTAATTTATTTATTAATTTAATAAGATCTTCTTCTTTTGTTTTTTCATCTAACAAATATTTATCTACTTTAATACCTACATAATTACAAGCAAGTTCCTTATTTTTTATATATATTTTACTTGCTTCATTATTTCCAACTAAAATAATAGCAAGTTTTATTTTATAATTATTATTATTTATAATTTCTTTATTTTCATCTAATATTTTTTGTTTTAATTTTTTACCATCAAGTATCAAAATAATCCCCCACTTTCAAATAATGATCTATTATGATCTATTTCTAAATGTTCATATGCTTTTTCACATGCAACTCTTCCGCTTCTTGTTCTTTTAATAAAACCTTCTTGCAATAAAAAAGGTTCAACAACATCTTCGATAGTAGTTATTTCTTCCCCAATAGCAGTAGATATTGTTTCAACTCCAACAGGACCACCATTAAATTTATTAATTAACGCTTCTAAATACTCGATATCAATATTATCTAAACCATATTTATCTACATTTAATCTATCAAGTGAGTCTATAGTGGTTTCCAAATTTATCGTAGAATCACCTTTTACTAAGGCAAAATCTCGAACTCTTTTAAACAATCTATTAGCAATTCTTGGAGTTTTTCTACTTCTTTTTGCAAGTTCAACTGCTGCATCATCTTCGATTGGCATATTTAATACCTTACTTGTTCTTTTAACAATATTTGCAAGTTCATTATCTGAATAAAATTCTAATTTATTAACTATTCCAAATCTATCTCTAAGAGGGCTAGATAAATCTCCTGCTCTAGTTGTTGCCCCAACTAATGTAAATGGTGGTAAATCGATTTTTACGCTTCTACTTTTTCCTTCACTACCAATTACTATATTTATTGTAAAATCTTCCATAGCAGAATATAAAATTTCTTCAATAAACGAAGGTATTCTATGTATTTCATCTATAAATAAAACGTCTCCAACTTCTAAATTTGAAAGTATTGCAGCTAAATCACCACTTTTTTCTATTGAAGGTCCAGTTGCAGTTTTAATGTTTGAACCCATTTCGTTAGCAATTATATGAGCAAGTGTTGTTTTTCCTAAACCAGGAGGGCCATACAACAATACGTGATCTAATGGTTCATTTCGCATTTTAGCAGCTTCTATAAATATTTTTAAATTTTCTTTTATCTTTTCTTGTCCAACATATTCCCCTAAATTTTCTGGCCTTATATTTTGTTCAAAAACATCTTCTGCTTTCATATCTGCTTCAATTATTCTTTCACTCATTTTTTAACACTCCCCACACTATTATACATTAGTTCGCATTCTTTTTCTATTTTTCATTTAAAATTTTATCAATATATTTTTTTACTTCTAACCAATTACTAACTTTTTCATGCTTACTAATAGTTTTTGATGAACAAAATCGCAATGTTTTTATGTTTGCCTTTTTTATTTCATCTAATACTTTTTCTTTATCATCAATAAATATATCGATATTATTTTTAATACATGCATCAACTTTACTTTCTTGTTTAAAAATTATTTTATCATAATATATTCCTTTATTACTTAAATATTTTTTAGTAATAGGAATTAAATTTTCTAAGCCTTGTGAACCTCTTGCAGTAATAAATATTATTTTACAACCATTATCTTTTAAATAATCTATTACTTCTTTAGCATTTTCATTTAATTCTACATCATTTTGAATCTTTTCTATGTTTTCTTTAATAAAAAAATCAAGTGTTTTTTTATCTAGATTATGATAATCTAAAATACCTTTATATTCTTCATTTTGATGTAAAATTTCATTGGCAAGCTCACTTGTTTTTGTCAAAGTATCATCAATATCTATCCCTATTTTTAACATGTTTAATCCTCATTATTTTCTTTCTAATATTTATTTTAACACACTTATTTTTTTTTGAATATCCCAAAAATGATATTGTATAATCTTTTTAAATAGTTTATAATTAAGAATAGAATAGAATAAAGGATATGTGTGATACAAATGTTTAGAGATTTTGACTACGAAAATAAACCTGTTGTAGACATAGTAAACGAAATGATTATTGATGCCATTAATAAAAAAGCATCAGACATTCATTTTGACCCTACCGAAGATTCCCTAAATGTCCGCATTAGAATTGATGGGGAACTTTTAGAATATGCTAAAGTTCCTAATTTCGTCAAAAAAAATCTCTTAACTAGAATAAAAATCATATCTGGAATGAATATTACTGAAACAAGATTACCTCAAGATGGTGCCATAAAAAACTTAACTGATAAATTAGATTTAGATTTACGTGTATCTAGTTTACCTATTGTTGATGGTGAAAAAATAGTTATACGTATTTTAAATTATTCAATGAGCACTGCAGGATTAGAAAATTTAGGATTATCAGATAAAAATTTAGAAAAGATTAATAAATTAATAAAATTTCCAAACGGAATTATATTGGTAGCTGGTGCTACTGGTAGTGGTAAATCAACTACAGTTTATGCAATGTTACAAATACTAAATACCGTTTCAAGAAATATTATTACCGTTGAAGACCCAGTTGAAATGAAAATTGCGGGGATAAATCAAGTTCAAGTTATGAGTGATATTGGACTTACCTTTGGTAATACTTTAAGAAGTATTCTTAGACAAGACCCAGATATAATAATGATCGGAGAAATTCGTGATGATGAAACTGCTCGTATTGCAGTTAGAGCATCTATTACTGGACACCTTGTTTTATCAACAATACACACAAATAATTCATTAAATACTATTGAAAGATTACTTGATATGGAAGTTGAAAGATATTTATTAGGTAGCGCTTTATCTGGAATAATATCTCAAAGATTAGTTAAAAGACTATGCCCCAAATGTAGAACAAGCAGACCAACTACGCAATTCGAAAAGGTATTATTTGAAAAAGTTTTAAATCAAAAAATTGACCAAATTTATGCTCCTCATGGATGTAACGAATGTATTAATGGATATACTGGCCGTATTGCCTTACATGAAATATTACTAATGAACCAAGAAATCCGTGATGCAATTACAAATAATATACGTAAAAATGAATTAAGGCACCTTGTTTATGATAGAAGTGATGTTACAAGTTTACTTAAAGATGGACTTGAAAAAGTTGTTGCTGGTCTTACAAGTATTGAAGAAATATTAAGAGTTATCGATGTTGATGAAGATATAGGCGAAGACGAAGAAGATATAAAAGCAGCGTTCATGGGAAAACCACAAGAATCAAAAGAAATAATCGATATTATGCCAAATGATGAAATTGAAACATTATAAAACCAACTTTAAAATAGTTGGCTTTTTTTAATCTCTATTTATTATATGTTTAAAGCTATTATTCAAAATTATATCTTTTATAATATTAGGTTTAATATTTAACTTAATAAACTCATCTTTTTTATACCATCTCATTTCCATTAATGGATTTTCTAAATTTATGAAATTACCCTTATCAAAATATTTTTTATCAATCTCTATTTCATAAATAAATAAGTATTCATGTATAAAATTTTCTTTTATTTTATAAAAATTTTCTACAATCCTAGCTAGCTTTAATTCATTATTTTTTATATCCCAATCCAACTCTTCTTTTAATTCTCGAATAATAGTTTCTTTACTATCTTCATTAAATGACACTCTACCACCAGGAATACTATAATAATCCTTATCTTTTCTTTTACTTATAAAATAGTTATCTTGATATTTAATTAATGCTGCACTTCTTATATTTAATTTTGAATTTTCTTTAATATCTATACTTAAATCCATTATATATGAAATCTCCTTTCTAATTCATTTTTAACTTGTCTTTTATTAAATACAAATAAAAATGCTAAAATTATTATACTTATTATTACTGAAATAAAACTTGGCCAGTAAACTGTTACCTTATCTAATATTAATAAAATTCCTGGAACTAAACCAATCATAGAGTTAATAGTAGCATAAAATATAAATTCCCGAGCTAATTTTTTTCTAAATAATCGCATTATTAAAATAGCTACCGTATAAATACTACATAAAAAAGGTAAACAATAATTTATACTCCACATTTTAAATCCTGTCCATAAATCCCAAATACATGATAAAATTATTATTAAAATTATTTCTGTAAATAACATTTTCATAAAATGTTTTCTTCCCTTTAAAGCCGTCAATAAAGTTAGCCAAAAACAAATAATTCCTAATATTACAAATAATGACCATGAAATTTTTTTACTTACTGTCCAATTTATAAATAAACTAATAAGGATTGCAATTATTGAACAAACCTTTATCACATTATACAGCAAATCATGATTTTTATAATTATATTCTATTTTAGGAAAGATATCACACGTATTTTCTACTAATATTGGAGTATTACATAATGGACATATTTTAGAACTACTTTCAATATCTACTTTACATTTTAAACATTTACTCATTTTCTTCTCCTAACTTATTAGTGTTTATAGTTATATTTACTCCTTCATTTACCAAATATCTAAAAAAATTTTTTTCTATTTCACTATTAATAAATTGTGATGAAAAACTTAATAATAATTTATCTAAATAACTACACATACAAATTTGTATTTTAGACGTACTAATAAATACATCAAAATAATCAATATAATCTTGATAAATTTTAGGAACGTTTATTATACCTATATTTGATAAAGTCATTGTTTGATAAAAATCTGTCCATCTATATGCATATCTTAAAATAAAATCTTTAATAAATATTGGAATTAATCTTAAAATAAATATGTCTTCTAAAATTGCCATATTATTCATTTTATTTTTTACATTTTCTTTATTTAAATTTCTTTTAAATTCCTCATTTACTACTTTTACTATTTCACTTAAATCTTCCCCATTATATTTATAGGTTATATTTACTGCATTAAAAAAATTTCTTACAGTATATGATGGATAATAATTTCTTAGATTAACTGGTATAGCTATAACTATAGGCTTTTTTCTTTCTTTTATATCCATAGATTCCCCAATGCTTTTTATTAATACACTAGTTAAATACACAGTCAAAGTAACATTATAGCTTTTACTTAGTTTTAAAATATCACTAACACTAGCAATCCCTTCAATTATTTTTAAATTATTTTCTGCAAATTTTTCATCTTTAATTTGATATGCCAATTTATTACTTCCGACAACTTTTTTTACTTTACCTGTTTTAAATTTTTTAAATGAATCATTGCTACTTTCTTTAGCACTTGCAGTATTTATTACTTCTTTATTTTTTATTTTATATTTGATATTTATATAATTGGCAGTTAAACTTTTTAAAAAAGTTAAAGTTCCAGTCCCATCAGTTAGAGCATGATTTACTTCTAAATTGATTCTTTTTTTATAATATGTCACTTGAAATAAATTACCATTATCAAATGCGCTACATGGTCTTAAATGCTCTTCAACAACTACCGGTTTTATATTTGCTTCTTCTAAATAATACCAAAAAAAGCCTTTTTTTAATATTGATTTAAATATAGGATATTCTTCTAACGTTATTTTTAGAGCAGATTCTAATATATTTTTATCAATATTTTCTTTTAAACTAACACTAAATCTAAATATTTTAGCATCGTATTTATTTTTAGAAGGAGGAAATATCTTAGCAGCATTATCTAATCTATACCATTTACTCAATTTTATCACCTGTAAATCTTTTTATTAATTCTATGGTTTTATCAGTCCATTTTTTATCAATTATATTAGAAAAAAATCCATGAGTAGCATTTTTTAAATCATAGTTTTGAACACATACTAAATGTCTTTTTAATTTTTTTACAAACGCAATACCTTCATCATGTAGTGGATCATTAGTTCCAGTTACTATTAAAGTTTTAGGTAATCCAAACAATCTTTTAGCTTTCATTAGATTAACATATTGATTATTTTTATTTTTTTCATCTGGTAAATACATATTTGTCCAATTTTCTAAATATTTTCTTGTAAGAAACCCTTTATTATCATTATAAAAAAGGGATTTATAAATTGAATTTTTGCTATAATCTGTTTGAGTAGTTGGATAAATCATAATTATTTTACCCACTCTAAATGTTTTATTATGTAACCCCATTAAACTTACAGCCATAGCTAAATTTGCACCAGCAGAATCCCCCATAATTATTACATCTTTACATTTTATGTTTAGTTTATCTATATTTTCCATTATATTTTTAATTACCATATAACAATCATTTAAACCAGTTGGAAATGGATATTCAGGAGCTAATCTATAACCAATTGAAATTACTTTTCTATTTAACTTTTTTGCTAATTCATAACAAATATTGCTATGAGTATCTAAATTACCTGATACCCATCCTCCACCATGAATATATATTATAATTTTTAAATTATTATTAGGATCAAAAATTCTCAAATCAATATCTTTTAATTTAATATCTTTATATTTTTTACCATTAATTATATTCGGACATATTATATTTTGAATAACTCTATACAATTTTATATTTTTATCTAAAGGAATTTTATCCACTATGTTCAAAATTATCACCATATTAAATATACCATGAAATAACATATTTTTAAACTCATTAAAAAACTAAGGAATACTTCCCTAGTTTAAATTTTATTTTTCACCTTCTTCTAACATTGTTGTAATAAATATTCCATATCCTGTTGTTGGATTATCAATTACTACATGAGTTACTACACCAATTATTTTATTATCTTGTATTATTGGAGATCCACTCATCCCTTGGACTACTCCCCCAGTTTTTTCTAATAAGCTTTCATCATCAATGCTAAATGATATATTTTTTATACTAGCATTTTCATTAATAGCAGTAATATTTATTTTATATTCATCAACATTTTCACCATCTAACACGGTTTGTATTTTAGCACTACCTATTTTTACTTCATCAGCCTCAGCAACTTTTAATAATTCTTTATCTGGAAATGTATCCTCATATATTCCATAGATTCCAACATTAGTATTTTTTAATATTTTTCCATAAGTTGTATCATAATAAAATTTTGCATTTTTACTACCAGGAATTCCATTAGAACTTTTTTCTATTCCTGTTATATAATTTCTAAATATTGTTCCACTTTTTATTTCAACAATACTATTTGTGCTTGATTCAACAATTTCATGACCTAAAGCACCAAAAACCTTAGTCTCAGGATCGATATAAGAAAGTGTTCCAATACCTGTAATTGAATCTTTAACATATAATCCTGTTTTATATATTCCATCATCTTTTATTAATTCAAGCTTACTTGTAGATGCTTTATTTTTTCTTCTATAAGTTACATTTACATATCCTTTATCAATATTATCTTCAATAACTTTTGTTAAATCATCAACGCTTTCAACGTCTATTCCTTCAACTTCAATTATATAATCACCCGTTTTTATTAAAGGAGTTCCTTTATTATATTTACCCTTTATGGGATAAAATCCAATTACCATTATCCCATCGCTTTTTATTTCTATACCTAATGTTTCTCCACCTGGAATAATATAATCTGAATACGCTAATGCATTTATTGGTAATAATAATAATAATAAACCTAATAATAATATTTTTAATTTTTTCATTTAACCACCATCTACATATATTATGCTCATATATAAATAAAATAAATAACCAATAATTAACAAGACAATTATTGGTTATTACTTACTTTAAATAATTATAACAGAGCTTCCATTTCTAATATTAGTTTCTCTAACTAATTTATTTAATGGATAAGGATTAGCATCAACTATATTATATAAATTCCGATTATTTTTTATTTCATAAATACCATCAGAAATATCATATAATACTTGATTAATTAGATTTAATATGGTTCCTACTCTAACATTTATGGGAATAAAAATATCATATGTTTCATCCATTTCTAAGACTAACAATTTAATAAGAATTTTATTATTCATTTTTATCACCATCATCTAACATATAACGAATAATCTCATAAGATTCTCCATTTATTTTGTAAGCAATATGTTCAAATTTAATCTTTTTATCATTATAACTAATATTTGGAGAATGAATAGTTATTTGATTGCTAACTCCTTCCCCTAACCATAAAGCATTATTTTTATCATAAGTAATATCTAATCTAACTTGATTTAAATCATCTATACTATCAAATATTATTACATTTTTACACTTCTTACTTATGAAATCAGTAACTAAATTATAATCATTATTACTAAATGTTTCTTTTATAACTCCAACACCTAAAACTATTGTATAACTATCAATTCCGGCATAATTATTAATGAAGTTTTGAAAATTATTAGTCATTACTTCAACATTATCAAATGTATTTTTAATCATAGATTTAAAATCTAAAATATAAACCATGTTTTTACTAGCTAGCATTTTAATAAATGCATTTAAGAAACTTAACTTATTATCATCCAAATTCGTATATGAAATAACATATGGTTTAGTATTTTGCTTAGTTATATAGCTAACTTTTTTAGTCTTCATATTAAATCCAACAGGAATACTATTTAAACCATTATAATTATTAAACAACATACTTACATATACTCTATCAGGAACAGAAGGAATTTTACTAACTTTGGTATTATATTTTTCTTTTAAATTAATTCCTAAATTTCTAAGTTCATTAGTATAATTTTGAATCTTAGTATAAGTTCCAGTTTGAAATTCATAAGCAACATCATCCTTTAATACAAGCCCTCTACCAAAATAATCAGCTGGAACAACTTGTTTTGGAGCATTTAAAATCATTCTATAATCAGTTTCATCAGAAAGTTGCAAACAAATTTTATTATTAAAATAAGCAAGTGTTTTACTTCTAACAACAGATGTCGAAATAGCAGTTACAACAAAAACAATTCCATACTTATAACCATCTCTAAATAATGTTGCCATTTCTTGACTTTCATCATCATAAGATTCAACAAATGAATCAAAATTATTAACTATTATTAACATTAATGGCATTTTCTTACCGCTATACTCATTATAATCATTATAATCTCCGGCATAATCAGCAAATAAGTCTTTTCTTCTAGCAATTTCATCAGAAATCATTTTAATTAAATCTTGTATTTTTTCATTATTTTCAACAGTTACAACCTCACCAACATGAGGAAAATTAGAAAATATTTTTAACATTTCTGAACCACAATCTAAAATGTAAATATTTACTTCATCAGGTGTATGATCCATAGTAATTGATCTAATAATATTAACAATTAAGTTTTCTTTACCACTACCAGGTATACCATATATAATTAAATTACCATTTTTAGATAAATCAATACTTAATAAACCTTGAACTTGATTAACAGGATCATCATATTCACCAATTACTGGATCTATAAAATAAGGCACAGGTTTATAGTTATATTTTTTCTTAACATCATCAACATAAATTACCTCAGGTATAGAATCAAGCCATAATTTAGAAATAGTAATATGTTCTTTTTTACCTAAATCAGAAATGTATCTAACAATATTAGTTAATTGATCTCCATAATCTTTTTTAGGAGTTTTATCTTTTGGTTCATCCTTAGCACTTTTTATTGTATAACCAACGTTATTAATAAAATCAATTGATTCATCAACCTTTTTTAGTATTTTATCAGATGGAATATATTTAGCACCAGACCATCCTGATTGACCAATTTCAAACAATTCATCATATCCAACTTGTAGATAAAATCTACCAGTTTCTTTAATAGATGCTGCTTCAGGCCTTTTTAACATTTCCATACTATCTGATTTATCTTGAACTTTAAGACAAATTTTAAATCTAGAGTTTGCCCAAATTTGATCATTAACTATTCCCGAAGGCTTTTGTGTAGCAAGTATTAAATGAACACCCAAAGAACGACCTATACGAGAAGTACTTATTAATTGTTGCATAAAATCAGGTTGTTGTTGCTTTAATTCAGCAAATTCATCACAAATTATAAATAAGTGAGATAAAGGTTTTTTAACAATTCCCTCTCTATATAACTTTTGATATTTATAAATATCAATAGTTCCTTCTTTTAAACTTTCACGTGTTTCATTAAATATTTTTTGTCTTCTAGTTAATTCACTTTGAATTGATATTAAACTTCTATTAAGTTCATGATTATCCAAGTTAGTAATAGTTCCAGCTAAATGTGGGATTTTTACTCCACTTTCTTTATTTTCAAAAGCCCCAGCTAAACCTCCACCTTTATAGTCAATTAATACAAATTGCACCTCATAAGGATGATAATTAATAGCCATTGAAAGAATATAAGTTATAATGAATTCTGATTTACCACTACCAGTTGAACCAGCAATTAATCCGTGTGGCCCATGAAATTTTTCATGTAAATCCAATTTAAAATCTTCCCCATTAGGATGAACCCCCACAACTGTATCTAGACTTAATACCGGATCATTTATTTTCCATCTATTTAAAATATTTAATTGTTCAATTCTTGATACATTAAACATATCTAAAAAATCAAGAGATTTTGGCAATACTGATGCTCCATCTTTAGTCATTACAGGAATATTCGCTAAATTAAATGCAATAGCATCCATATCTAATTCATTTTTTTGTTTTTCAATATAAAATATTGTTTGCTCATTTAATCCTGTTTGACGTTCTAAAATTACCCCATCTTTTTCTCTAACTTCTATAAAAGTATTACTTGATGATGGAACATTTTTTAAATCATCATCTATTACTAATAAAGAAAAACCTAAGCTATTTAAATCTTTATTAATAAAATCTTCAAAAAATCCAATATTTCTTTTATTTGAATAATCATCAGTAATAACTAAAAAAT
This sequence comes from uncultured bacterium, assembly GCA_949296605.1. Classification (GTDB taxonomy): domain Bacteria; phylum Bacillota_I; class Bacilli_A; order RF39; family UBA660; genus Onthocola_B. The sequence goes on along the minus strand of CASFPB010000015.1, from coordinate 20,468 downwards.
ATGGCATAGGAACAACATCTTTACTATTATTTTCTTCTTTTTGTTCTTTTCTAAACTTTATTACTTCTTCCAAATAATTAGATACATATTTTGCTTCATTATCATTACAAGCAAACAATCTTATATCTTTTTCATCAGTAAATACATGAGGAATATATTTAATAAAGTCCCATCTTTGAATATTTTCATTTTTTGTAAATAAAGCAATTTTTAAATCAATAGAACTATGAGTAATTATTAATTGAGTTATAAGTTCATTTACAAATTTAACCCTATTTACAGTTTTACAAATTAGCGAAGTTACATTACTCTTTTTTAATGATACAGTAATTGGAGCCCCATCAACATATTTATATTTGTCTTTAATAGCACAGGAATTGTTAAATATTTCATCTTCATCTAAAGTAAAATGTTTTTCAGGAGCTTTAATAGAAACATTAAAATCTTTTCTCCCTATTCCAACTCTAATTGATAAAAATTCATCATCATTATATTGGCACCACCAAAAATTACGATTTTTCATTTGTAAAGCTACTAAGCAATTATCAGAATTCAAGTAATTTTCATTTAAAACTCGCAATTGATTTTTAACTTTGATTTGTAATTCTCTATCTTTTTCAGTTAAATATTCTGTATATTTTTCTTTTCTTAATTTCTCTCTTTTCTTACGTTTATGTTTTTGATATGCTCGAGTAATCCTTGGAAAAACAAGACTACCTAAAACCATACACACACACATTACAATCTGTGGAACCAATTGAACAACACTTCTACCTTGATTTAAACCATAAGAAACATTATAAAGCATCATAAAAGATGAAGATAACATAATTAAAGAAGTTCCCATAGTAAGTATAAAAGGCATTGAATTATCTTTTTCTTCATTTGGGGGAGCATCAACAGAAAACTCCTCATTAACAACCTTTTCCCTTATTATTGGATAATGAACAAAATAATTTTCTTTTTTATAAAGTTCTACATGTTTATCTTCTTCACTAACTGGATCTAAAACAAGTGGATTATCACTAGCATCCGCTACCAAACGCATCCCAGTAATTTTTAAAGAATTTTTAGGATTATTTATATAAATAAAAGATTGCATCCAAACTATTTTTATCCCACCTAAAAATATAATGTCACCAGATTTTAATTTCTTAATATTTTCTCTAAAATTATTTACAAATACTTTATAGTTGCTATCACTTCCACTAGTAACATACCACTCTTCATTAATAATTTTAAATGTCGCTTCTAATTCAGCAACTTCATTAGAATTATAAAAAATACTACAATTTTCTTTTCTACCAACAGAAAAATTATTTAATCCTCTAAAATCCAATCTAAATAATTTTTCTTTTATAGGCAATACAAATATTTCAATATTTTTAGATTTACCAACTACTTTTAATGTATATTTACAATAAGGTTCAATTAAAACTGAATCAATTTCTTCATATTCATCAATTATATTAGTATTACCATTACTTTTTAAGTACCATCTATTATTACTTCCTACAAATGAAACAATAGACTTAAAGGTTGAACTATTATAGTTAATTAAAAAAGAGTCATCTACTTTTAATGGCAAAATATATTTTATAATCTGATTGTTATCTATTAAAAATATTTTCATACTATTCAACCTACTCTTTATACACTAATATTATAACAAATTACATGTTCTAAAACAATATTTTATAATGCTTTAATTTCTCTTTTAGTTTTATTTATTTCGTTTTCTATTTTTACTCTTTGAACTAAAAATAACATTATAATAATATTTACTGTAAAACTTCCTCCATAGCTTAATAAAGGTAATGGAACTCCAGTTAAAGGAATTAATGCTAAAACCCCTAATAAATTAATTAAAATATGCAAAGTCAAAAACCAAAATGTTCCATAAGCAATAACTGAACATCTTAAATTTTCAGAATTTCTAGCAATTTTTAAAATACGCATTAACATAATAAAATAAGCAACAATAATAAATATACCAAATATAAGACCTAACTCCTCAACTATTATTGGATAAATAAAATCTGTATGACTTTCTGGCAAATACAAATATTTTTGTGTTGAATTACCCAATCCAACTCCAAATAATCCACCATTATTAATTGCAATGAAACCATTACAAACTTGATATCCAGTAGTTTCAGTATATCTTGAACATGGATTTTGAAAAGTTAATCTATCCATTTGCATACTATTTAAAATACCATTTCCAGAATATAAAATAACAACTATTCCTAAGACAACGGCAATTGCAAAAATTTTTATAAATTTTAATAAATTATTTTGAACAATAGGAATACTTATAAAAGTCAAAAAAACAATACCACCAATAATTGCAGCACTACCTAGATCTGGTTGCATAGCAACTAAACCTGCAATAATTACACCAAAACCTAGAGGAATTAAATATGAATATATATTTTTAACTTTACGATAATATAGTTTATTATAATAAACCGCTGAAAAAACAATTAAAATTGATTTAGCAAATTCACTAGGTTGCAAGCTAAAAAACTTCAAATCATACCAACTAATAGCATTATTTGTAATTTTACCATTGATAAAAAGATATATTAATGAAATTATTATGATTATAACTGCGGGCCAAGCAAGTGTTTGATATGTTCTAGTAGGAACACGCAATATAAAAATAAAGCAAAAAATTAAAGATACTAAAACGAATATAGCCTGACGAACAAAAAAATGATATGGTTCATATCCATAACGGACAACACTAGAAACACTAGAAGCACTATAAATCATAACCAAACCAACCACAATAAAAAATATTGTTAAAAGAAGTAATGGCATATCCATTTTTGAAAACAACTTTCGCATACTCTAATCTCCTATCATAATTTTAACACATTAAGTTACTTTTTTTTATTTTTTTTAAAAAATTTAGGTAATTTTAATGTCAAAAAATGACACTTTATAATAAATTATAATAGATATGTAAAGGAGGTATAAAATTATGTATTATTATGGAAATAATGGATACTATGGCGGAGGATATGGTGGATATCAAGCAAATCCTTGCTGTGGAACATATGCTGGATATACTAGTGGTTATGGTATTGGAGCAGCAATTTGGATAGTTTTATTCATATTATTAGTTATAATTTTAGGAGCAGGATGGTCTTTTAATAACAATAACAATTAATAAAAAGAAGCTTAATTTTGCTTCTTTTTGCATTTTTTGTCTTTTTTTGTTAAAATATGTCCAGGTGATGGAAATGGAACTACCAAAAATAACAATTTTAGACGAAAAAAATAAAATTTTACATCAAAAAAGCACAGATGCAACGTTTCCTGTTTGTAAAGAGGATAGGAAACTAGCAGAAGATACAATAAAATACTTAAAAATGAGTCAAGATGAAAAAATAGCAACCAAATATAATTTAAGAGCAGGAATGGGTATGGCTTTTGTTCAATTAGGAATATTAAAAAGAATATTTGTAATAGCTAACAAAAATGATGATGGTTCATTTGAAGAATATGTAATAATTAATCCTAAAATAATATCACAAAGTGAAGAACTAATTTATGTAGGTGAAGGTGAAGGATGTTTAAGCGTTAACCGTAGTGTTGAAGGAATTGTTCCAAGAAATGCAAGAATTACTGTTGAATATTACGATTATGACGGTAATAAAAAAATGATAAGAGTCAGAGAAGATTTAGCTATAGCATTCCAACACGAAATAGATCATTTAAATGGTATATTGTTTGTAGATAAAATTGATAAAAAAAATCCTTACAAAAATGCAAATAAAATGCGAGAAATATAAAAACTGCAATTAATTTTGCAGCTTTTTTTAATCTTCTAATACAGCACTCACAATTTTACTAACGCCAGATTCTTGCATTGTTATTCCATATAAACAATCAGCATATTCCATCATTCTTTTTTTATGAGTTATAACTATAAATTGACTATGTTCTTTTTCTCTAACTAAGTATTTACCAAACATATCAACATTTACTTCATCTAATGCAGCTTCTGCTTCATCTAAAATAACAAATGGAGATGGCTTGACTTTAAGCATTGCAAATAACAAACATATAGCAGTTAATGCCTTTTCTCCCCCACTTAATGATACCGGAGAATTAATTTTTTTTCCGGGTGGAACAGCAATAATATCAATTCCAGTATTTAAAAAATCATCAGGATTACTTAGTTTAAGCTCTCCAGTTCCACCCTTAAACATCAATTTAAATATTTTAGAAAATTCTTCCTTTATTTTACCAAATGTATTTTTAAATTTTTCTATCATTATATCATCCATTTGTTTAATTATATCTTTTAATTCATCACTAGAATTTTCTAAATCATTTCTTTGATTATTTAAAAAATCATATCTCTTGCTTATTCTTTCATACTCATCAATTGAGCCTAAATTTACATTTCCTAAACTATCTAATTCTCTTTTTAATGATTTAACCTTATCACGTGCTAAATCTACTTCCATATCCAAATTATATGAAACAGATGCATATTCATAAGTTAAATTATATTCATCAGTTAAAATTTCAAGTAAATTATCCAATTTAACTTCTAATTTAGCACAAATAACTTCTTTATCCTTTAATTCGTTATTTACTAAATTATAACTTGCATTATCTTCTCTTTGTTTTTTTTCTAAAATATTTATTTCATCTACAATATTATTTTTATCAAGTGCCAATTTCTTTAATTCTTTTTCTATTAATTCTTTTTCTTTTGTTTTTGTATTAATGTCTTCCAATAATTTTACTAAATGTTCATTTAATTTATTATTTTTTAAATCATCAATTCCAGTTAATTCACTAGATAAGTTTTTAAATTCATCAGTTAATCTACTTAATCTAGTTTTTTTATTAAATAGTTCATCATTAAGTAAAATAACGTACTTATTTAAAACTTTTTCTTTTTCTTCTAATTCAGCTATATCATTATCATACTTATCTAGTTCTTCAGTTAATGATTTTATATTAATTGATAAACTATTATATTCGTCTTTTAATTTATTTAATTCATTTTTTTCATTTAACATACTATTTTTCTTTGAAGTTCCACCAGTAATAGAACCTCCAGCATTTTGAATTTCTCCATCTAAAGAGACAATTCTATATTTATAATCAACTAATTTGCCTATTACATTTAATGTATTTGCATTTTCAACTACAATTACTTGTCCCAATTGATTTTCAATTATATTGCGATATTTTTCATTAAAATTAACTAATTCAGAAAATACTCCAATATATCCTTTAATTTTTTTAATATCATCTAATACATTCATTGGAATATTTCTAGATTTAATAATATTAAGAGGGAAAAAAGTTGCTCTACCTAGCTTTTTATCTTTTAAAAAATTAATAGCATTAATAGCAACAGAATCATCATCAACAACAATAAAATTTGATGCATTTCCAAGAGCAATATCAGCAGCAACTACATATTTATCAGGAATTTCTAATAGTTTTCCAATAGTATTGTGAATTCCATACAATCTAGGATTATTCAAAATGTTTCTTACAGAAACCGGTGTATTTTCAGCATTTAAAATATTATTTTCCAATATTTCTATTTTATTTTGTAAAAGATAACTATTTTTATTACAATCTTGTAAACTATTATTTATAGTGCTTCTTTTTACATTTAAAACTAGTAATTTATCTTTAACTTCTTCTATCTTTTTTCTTTCATCATTTATGCTAGTTTCTATTTCATCAACTTCTTTTTTAGACACATCAATATTTTTTTGATATTGTAACTCTTGTTCTTTTAATTTTAATAAGTTTGTATCTAAAACATTAGCGTTAGCTTCATATTTTTGTCTTTCAATAGTTATTTGTTTTTCACTGATTAAATCATTTAAAAGATTATTTATTTTTAATAACTCTTCATTTTTATTATTAATTTTATCTTCAAGCTCTAAACTACTTAACTTAATTTTTTCTATCTTTGAATCTATTTCTACATTTTTTAAAGTAAGTAATTTTTCTTTCAAATTTTCAATTTCTTTTTTTAATATTTTATATTCACTATTAATATCAGTTATATCTTTTACTATCAAAGCAATGTCTATATTTTCTAAATCTTTTTTTATTTCCAAATACTTTTTTGCAACAACGCTTTGTTCTTTTAAAGGATTAACACTTTTAGATAATTCATCAATTATTAATTTTATTCTAGTTAAATTTTCTTCAGTTTTTTCTAATTTTTTTAAACTTTCTTCTTTCCTTTTTTTATACTTCAATACTCCAGCAGCACTTTCAAATATTGTTCTTCTATCCAAAGACTTACTATTTACGATATCAGTTACATTTCCTTGTGAAATTATATTAAAACTACTATTACCAGCTCCAGAATCAATAAATAAATCCATTATATCTTTTAATCGAACTCTTAAATTGTTAATATAATATTCATTTTCTCCAGAAGAATAAACAATTCTTTTTATTTCAACTTCCTTGAATTCACTATTTAAGTATTTATCAGAATTATCAAACGTTAAGGCAACCATAGCTCTTTTTTGAGCTTCTCTTGTTTCACTTCCACTAAAAATACAATCCGTCATTGAATTTGTGCCTCGTAAAGATTTAACAGATTGTTCCCCTAAAACCCAACGGACAGCATCGACAATATTACTTTTTCCACTTCCATTTGGTCCAACTATTCCAGTAATCCCAGGATTTATGGCTAAATCCAATTTATCAGCAAATGATTTAAATCCTTGAGCTCTTATACTTTTTAAATACATTCATATCACCTAGCACTCTTATTATACGCATCTAATGCTGCCATTTGTTCAGCTTCTTTTTTACTACTACCGGTTCCTCTTCCATAAACTATATCATCAATTTTTACTACTACTTCAAATATTTTTTTGTGAGCTTCTCCTTCTTCTTTTACAACTTCATATTCTAATGATTTTTTACCAGTTTGAACGAATTCTTGCAATTTAGTTTTATAATCAACATTAAAATCAATTTGCTTTTCAATATAAGGAACTATAATATCCTCAATATACTTTTTAGCAATTAAAAAACCTTGATCTAAATATATAGCTCCAACAACAGCCTCAAAAACATCAGCAATTATAGTGTCATTTAAATTATTAATTTGACCATGACCTAAACGTATCTCTTTATCTATTCCTATTTTTTTAGAATAAGTAGCTAATGCTTTTTCACATACATAACTAGCCCTTAGTTTAGTCATTTGCCCTTCTTTATAATTAGTATTTAAATATAAATATTCACTTACAACAACTTCTAATACAGCATCTCCTAAAAATTCAAGTCTCTCATAATTATTACAATGATTATGTTCATTAGCATAACTACTATGGGTTAATGCCGTAATTAAAAGCGTATTATCATTTAAATTTATATTAAATTTTTTTAAAAAACTCATAATATCAAATCCATTCTTTTTAAATTATATCAAAAAAATAGAATTTTGAAAACATTTACAAAGTATAAAAAATATAGTAAAATTCTTTTAGGTGATAGGTTTTTGAAAAAAATATTAATTTATATAATTAGAGCTTATCAAGTTACACCATTTCATGGGCATAGTATGTGTCGTTTTACACCAACATGTAGTCAATATATGATTGATGCAATAAATGAATATGGAACAATTACTGGATTGAAAATGGGAATAAAAAGGATTTTAAAATGTCATCCAAAAGGATCATTTGGTTATGATCCAGTAATAAAGAAAGGAAATAATAATTAATGAATATCATAAAAAAAATATTTTTATTAAGTTTATCCATTTTTTTAACAACTGGATGTAGTTTAACAAAGGATAGTTTAGAAGATGCACAAATATATACAACTGTTTACCCTATTGAATATTTAGCAAAATTTTTATATAGTGATTATTCTACTGTTGAAAGTATTTATCCAAATGGTGCTGATATACAAAATTATAAATTAACAGAAAAGCAAATAAAAAAATATGCAAAAGGGGATTTATTTATATATAATGGTTTAAGTAATGAAAAAACAATTACTAAAGATTTAATAAATAAAAATGACAACCTACTTATAATCGATGTATCAAATGGTTTAAATTATACATATGATATTGAAGAATTATGGATGAGTCCAAACAATTATTTAATGCTTGCTAAAAATATAAAAGATTATTTAATTGAGTATCTATCTAGTAAAAGCATTATTGATTATGTTGAACAAAAATATGATGAATTATCAGAAATATTATCATTAAAAGATGCCGATTTAAGAGCAATTGGAAAAGAAGCAAAAGAAAAGGGAAAAAACACATTAATAGTAAATGACAATGTATTTAAGTTTTTAGAAAATTATGGTTTTGAAATAATATCATTAGATGAAAGCACTTTAAGTGAAAGTACTTTAAACTTAGTAAAAAATTATTTTGAAAAAGATGAGTTTGATACTATATTTATATTAGATAATAATTATACAGATAATATAAATAATTTAATAGATGAATACGAAATAAAAACAATCGATATTAATTCAATGACAGTATTTAATGAAAATGATAATGATTATTTAACTGAAATGCAACAATTTATCGATGAAATAAGAAATTTGTGTCTTACTAATTGACAATAAAATACTTTTATATTAGAATATAAAAGTAGTCTTATGGAGTAGTACTCAAGAGGCTGAAGAGGCGCCCCTGCTAAGGGTGTAGATCGGGAAACTGATGCGAGAGTTCAAATCTCTCCTACTCCGCCATATGAAAAACAAAAAGATTGGAAAAAATTATTCCAATCTTTTTTTATCTAAATTTTCATAAATAATTACTTTTGTCCATTTTTTGGCTTTTTCTAAAGATTCAATAGAATTAATTGTATATAAATATAATGGTATATTATATTTTTTTAACTTATTAACAACACGTTCATTTATATCATTAACATTATAAACAATAAAATCAGGTTTATAAAAAAATAAATAACAAAGACTATTTATAAATTTACTTTTTTTAACTAGCACTCCTACTTTTGCTTTTCTATTATATAATTTATAACAAAAAGATATAAAAGGATTAAAAGACTTTATAAAATATTTTCCATTATAATTTTTCAATAAGTTACTAACATGTTTAAGTGTTTTTAATGGCTTACTATAATATTTTATTTCGATATCCAACAATACTTTACCATTTACTAAATTTAATACATCTTCTAATCTTGGTATAACTTCCTTACCATTATAAATAAATAAATCTTTAATTTGATTATAATTAATATCCTTTAAATTTTTATTAACATTTGTTAAACGAAATAAATTTTTGTCATGAAAAACAACCAATACATTATCCTTTGTTAATTGAACATCTATTTCAACTGCAACATTATTTAATATTGCATTATTAATAGCACTTAAAGTATTTTCGGGAATTTTACTATTATGAAGGCCACGATGTGCAATAACTAAATCAAATGTTTTCATTTTATTTATCTTTACTCCTTTAAATATATAATGTGAGTAAATTTTACTCTTAAATTACTCCAACATATATAAAAAACATGAAAAATATAAAAAACTGACATATAAAAAGTCCGAATTTTCGGACTTTACTTTAAAATTGGTGACCCGTACGGGATTTGAACCCATGTATGCATGCGTGAAAGGCATGTGTGTTAAACCACTTCACCAACGGGCCATTACTAATGGTGGGCTTGGGGGGACTTGAACCTCCGACCTCACGCTTATCAGGCGTGCGCTCTAACCAGCTGAGCTACAAGCCCACTAATGGAAACCTATTTCATTTTATAATATTTATTTAATTTTGGCAAGTCCTTTTTTGCATTTTTTAATTAAATTTAAATATTTACTAATTAAATAGGAGTAATTCCATCATTATTATTAATTAAATCCATACTCCCATACCAGTTATTTTTATCTTTAACAATAAATGTATCACTAATTCCTAATTTAATTTTATTATAATTTTCAAATTCACAGCCACTATATATTCCATTAATAGATTTATCCAAACAATCAAAATCCCCTAGTAAATAATAATTACCTTTTTTTAGTTTAGGAGAACTAAAAGTAATTGTTTTAGCATCTTTTAAAATTTCAAAAACTACTAAATTAATATTGTTTTCATCCGTTAAAGCTAAATTAGTATTAATAGGTATTTTATTATCAAAATTAAAGAAAATAGCATTTTGCGTGGACATATTACTTATAGTTTGAACTAAATCATTTCCTAAGCCTAAAACTTTACCACCGTTTATTAATAACTGATTATATATTTTAAAAGCAGATAAATTAGCAACAGTATATAAATTAATATCATCAATTATTAAACTACCCTTTGTTGTAGTAATTCCATTGCCATTATTGCCATAAATTAATAAATTACCCTTTCCTTGTAAATATATATCTCCAACTGATAAAATACTAGATTTAGAGTTTTCCCCATCACTTAATATATTATTAGTATTATCTTCACAATTAATAATAAGCTTCTTGCTTTTTCGATTATTTATTGTTTCATTTAGATTATTTATTATTTTTACATTATCTAAATCTAAAATAACATTATCAGATGTATCTATATAAATAGTTCCATTACTCAAATTTCCAGTAATGTTATATTTACCCCCAACATTTATATATAAATTTCCATTGACAAATTTTGCTTTATCATTATCACTATAATATTCACTTAAATCTATATATGTAATATCGTCTTTATTAATAACTACTTCATCTTCATTTTCTAACAATAATAAACTCAATTTATTAGTAACTAATAAACTTATAGTAAATATAAATAATAAAATAGCAATAAATACAATAAAATTATTAATATATTTCATTCAAAACTCCTAAAAACATTATACATTAAACAGCAATAAAAAAACAAATACATCAACATATTATTTACAAAATTTAACTAATAGCTATTGTCATAAGAAAATTAAAGTGTTATAATTTTCTTGTTATTTATTTGTCTCCTTAGCTCAGTTGGTAGAGCAACTGACTCTTAATCAGTGGGTCCAGGGTTCGAATCCCTGAGGGGACACCAAATAGGTTTTCTTATCCCTTTTTATAAGGGATTTTTTTATTTTTACTCTCAAAAATTACTCTAACAGTATATTACATCATAACAAAATTAGAATATGCATTAAAATTATTTGAAGAACAAAAGGATATTTAATAAAAAATAGCCAAAAAACTAGCAACAATGCGTAAGTTTTTATTAATCAATATTACCAACAAGATTGTAGCGATGTGTGCAGGTATTACAATTAATAAATATCAATATAAATTTGATAATAAAACAAAAGGAGAAAAAGAATTTATATTATATAAAATAACTAAATATATGAAGCATATTTATGGTGAAAAGTGGTGTGTTGAAGAACAAAGGTATAAAAAATAGAAGATATAAATTATCTTCCATGTTTATACAATTCTCCTTTCCAATCTAAGAAAAACACATAAAAAATATTATGTTTTATCATACCTATAATTCTCGGATTAGCACTTCCGTTTGGTCTTCCTGCAGGATAAACTCTCAGTACACTATATTTTTCATTAGTTTCTGTTGGAAAATCTTTTCTAAATTCTGTAGGAATATCTTTTTTAATTTGATTTATATTGATATTTTCAAACCAATTTGCTTTGTTTCCTTGATATTTATACATATTATTATAAAAAGTATCGTTACTTAAAGACCTCATTCTTTCAAAAAAATTTACAACGTCTTCGCTAAGTGGCGTTTTAGGATTTTCATATGTTATATAAGAAAAATTGAAAGTTAAATATTTTTTAGGATTGCAATTTATGCAAGGCCTTATATTTTTAGGTTCATCTAAAATTTTTGTTTTTTTACTTTTACTCATTTGTTTGCACTACATTTTTCTTAAAATATTCTTTTATTAAGTCCTTACTTATTTCTCTTTGCATTCCTTTATTATCTACAGTTACTTGCCAAGGACCACCGACTATGTGAGTCTTTTCTCTTAATTGCCAAGCCGTATACCCTGCATAATTATTATAAACAAGTTCTAATATACTAAGCAACTCGTCATTATCATTAATTTTTTTAATAGTATCCCAGTATTTATCATCAAAATTGATCTCATTTCTACCATTTATAGAAAATTTTTCATAAACTTCTTTAACTACTGGTCCATGTGGCCATGCATATATTTTTTCATTAAAAAGGTTTTTATTTGTAATAGCAGAAAAAACGCCTTCTGCATAATATAGTAATTTTTGAACTTTTAAATGAGTAAGTCCTTCATATACATCATAATTATCACTGTCATCATGTTGTTCTAGTTGTTGAACTTCATTATACCACAAAAACCATTGTGCAATATCAATAGCACTATACCTTTTCCTATCCATACACTTCACTCCTCGACTATCTATCTTAAATAAATGATAACACAGAAACTTAATTCGTGCAATGACATATTCTAGCATTAGTGGTCCTCCTTGTCAAACTTTACCATAAAAATTATGAAAAATATGCCAAATAAAGTCGCTTTTTCTAAAAAAAGTTTAATTAAATGCATAAAAAATGCATAGTTGAAAATTACTAATGCATTTTTTTATCGTTCTAAATCATAAAAATTATAAACTTGATCCTCACTAGGCTTATTTGTAAATACTATCTTTTGCAACTTAGAATCTGTATTTCCAACGCCATCAGTAATAGTATATTGTATCCAATATTGATCAATATTTTTACCATTAAAATCAACGCCAACTTCATGATAAACTTTATGAGTTACTTCATAATTAGGTTTATCATCCCAAACATATAAATGATCATAATTAATATCATCAATAGAATCAACATAATAAACATTTTCATTAAATTTAAGAATAGGACTTGCAATATCTTTTGGATTATTATAATCTTCTAAATAATTTAAAGATTTAGTATTATAAACAAAACCTACTTTGTCATCTTCATATTCTATTTTATACCAAAATGAGTTATTACCTAAAACCTCAACATCTAAAACTTTAAAAATATCTCCTTTTTGAACTGTTTTTAATAATTTTGAATTTTTACTTCCCTTTTCTCGGACATTTAACTCTTCGGTTATAATTTCTAAATACCAACCTTTTTTTATTTCTGCAATTCTATCTTTTTCCTTTTCATTACTTATATATTTATAAGCAAAAAAACCTCCCCCAATTAATAGCAAAATAATTAAAATAACTAAAAACTTCTTCATAAATACACCTACTATAATTCTATCAAAAAAAGTTAAAAAAAGCTATATATATTATGATGGAAGTATTCTTTCTAAACCAATCCCATTGAAAACATCTTTCGTTTTTTCCAATCCATTAACTCTCCATCTTATAACTTTTGAATCATTAGAAATTATTGGCAAATCCAATTCTATAGAAACAAAAGTAAAATGCAATTCATTTAAAAAGATTTTAATTGTTTCAATTATAACTTCTTCATAAGATTTCATATTTTCAACATTAAGTTTTGTAAAATCTTTTTTATAAAAGTATACTGCTTTAAAATCATCCGATAAATTAATCCCGTAATCATTATAAGAAAATCCATACGAAATATCTTCAAAAGATATATCTTGAATTAATTTGCTATGTTTTATAGCATTTAATGAACAAGCATCAAATAAATTAATATCAATACTAATTAAAGCTTCACCAATACAAATATTATCTCTTCCAATACTATCCATATTCTTTTCAAATATAATGTTTTGATTAACATCTAAAACAAAAAAAGAAATATCTTTTTCATCAATTTTACCTTCTAAGTATTTTTGAAAAACATTATCAAAAATAAAACTAGAGTCAACTTTATAAAAATATTCAACATAAACTAACATATAAATCACCAATAAAATTATTCTAACATAAAATTACAAATTGTGTTAAAATATTTACAGGTGAAGTAATATGCTAAAAAATAAATATCAAAGGGCTACAAAAGAAATAAGAAAAAAAGCCAAATTAGAATATTTTAAAACAGAAGATGGAAAAGTTTTGAAGATAAGAACAACTAGATTATTAATCTATGGAATTTTACTTATATTAATAGCATTATATATGATAATAGATAATTATTTAAAAGAAAAATTAATAATAAAATATACATATTCAGTTTTTCTTTTAATATTTGCATTTATATTCATATTTGGAAGACATTATGTTCTTGTTAAAAATATTAATTTATTTATGGTTAAAAACAAAGATAAAATTTAATTATTTAATTAATATTTTTTTTATGCATAAAATTATATTATGGAAGAAGTAATAAAAAAATTAAAACAACTAAAAACCGAAGATTTTATATGGATAATATATTTTTTTATAGCAGCATTTGCCATTTTATCAAATAACTATGAAAGATCATACCTACTTAACAACCAAAATATAGATGCTTACAAAAAAGAAAAAACAATAAACATTACAGTATTTATTGTTATATTTTTTATATATTTATACTTTGTATTATTAATATCTCAAGATTTAAATAGTATGGAGAAAAATTTTAATAATAAAGAATATCGCAATACTTTTCTTAAATTAATAGCATCTTTACTATTTTTAGTCGGAGGAGCAATATTTATATTTCAAGAAATAAATTCAAATGAATTAGATGAAATAGGCTTTATTTAGTAAAATATCGATATGTCTTATGCATTTCTAAAGTATCATTATAACTTTCAGCTAACTTAGAAACTGTAACCAATTGATATCCTCTAACATATAACTCTGGAAGTAATTTTTCGATAGCATCAACGCTAGTTTTATGAATATCATGAAATAATATTATTGAGCCTTCTTTAATATTATCTAAAACGTAATTGACTAAATAATCTACATCTTTATGCCTCCAGTCTTCTGTATCAATGCTCCACAAAATAAAACTTGTATCTAAACAATTTTTAATATCTTCATTAATAGAACCATAAGGAGGTCTAGTTAGAGTAAAAGATTTACCTGTTATACTTTTTAAATATTCATTACTTATTTTAAAGTCATTTTGTATTTCTTCAATTGTTTGTCTTTTAAAATTTGTATGTCCATAAGAATGATATCCTATTTCATTTCCATTATTATAAACTTTTAATACAGAGTCTTTAAATTTTAATAAATTACTACCCAACATAAAAAATGTTGAATGTGCCTTATTATCATCTAAAATATCAGCAAGCCTACTAGTATATGAACCAGGACCATCATCAAATGTTATAGCAACTAATTTTTTACTGTTATTTACATCATATCCATTTTCATTATCATAATTAGCATCAAGTGTTATATTAAAATTCAAATAATCTTTAATTTCATTGTAATTTACTGTTAAATATAAATCTTCATTCACACAAGGATTAATTTCATAATTATAATAATATATAATAAGTTCATTATCTTTGAAAAAATAAGTATTAGTTTTATCATTTTTATTTAATACATCAGCAATAAACTTTGGATATTTAAAATATAATAATTCACTTATTTTGGCATCAAAATCTTCTCTATATTTTGATTTTATAAGATCTTCATAACTAAGCTTATCTCCTTTTGCATAATCAAAAATAACTGATTCATATTTTCCATCATTTAACAAAAGCAAAGAAACAATATCTCTATTAATATTTATTTCTTCCACTAATAAGTTTTTATCTAATTTAGTTATATAATCATCAATCTTTTCGTTTCTTTTAATATTACCATCAGTATTAATCACCGGATAATTACTTGACAAAAAATACTTATCAGATACTTTTTTCATATAAAAAGAAGATGTTAAAGTCAAAGCTAGAGCTAATATTAGTATAAAAATCAAAACTACATTTACATACAAATTTTTCTTTTTTAATTTAAACTTCTTCATAATTAATCCTCTTAAATATTTTTAATATTTTTTTTATTAAATACCCAAATAGATAAAATAAGCATTAACAAAAAATAAACAATGCATACTATAAATGAATGATTAAAAGTTAAACCATACATTGATTTTCCTCCGAATAAAAATTGTGTCCAATCCCAATTAGTAGTTACAAAATAATCTAAAAATTTTATATCATATGCATAAGCTAGAGCATTAATAAATTCTGCTCCAATAAAGCCACAAAATGTTATAGCTATAGAAAATGCAGTGCTATTTATAATAGCTGAGCAACTAAAGGCTAAAGTAACTAACAATATAATTTTAGGTAAAGTTGCCATAAAAATTAAACCAAAATATTTAAAGACATTAACAACTTCTAAAACTCCAACGCTATGATTATATATTAAAACTGGAACTTTCAACGAATTAAAGCCAAATAGTATTGCTCCTATGGCAAATTGAAAAACAAATAATAAAGCAATAAATAAAGGAATCACTAAAATTGATGTTATAAATTTTGCTAATAAAATATCTGTTCTACGATAAGGCAATGTAAGTAACGATTTTATTGTCCCTTTACTAAATTCTTCACTAACAATACTTCCAGCAACCATAATGCCAAATACAAGAATAAAAAATGCATATTCATCAAAAAAATTCTTTATCAATCCCCGTAAATTAGCTTCATTTTTAGTATCAACCTTATGCACTAATATATACTTATTTTCATAATAACTATTAACAGCATCTTTATACTCATCTAAATCTATATTACTATCATAAATATATTCAGCCATTGGATACAAAACATTATTTATCTCACTTATTGCATCATTTAAATAATCATTTTTATATGAAATATTTTCTTCCAATCGATAATTTATAAGTTCTAATGATTCTTTTGCAACAAAATGCTCTTTTTTATAATTTATTAATTCCTTTTCTGACAAGTTTTCATTTTTAATAATAGTTTCATATTCTAATACTTTTTTTTCATATTCTTCTTTTTCTAAATTAGCTAAATATTTCCAATCATCATTTAAAAGTGATTGTATTATTAATAACATTTCACTTTGAACTTTTTCTATTTCTTCTTTATTTTTTTCTTCATCTTGTAATAAATAATAATAATTATTATCCAAAGGAAAATATTTTTCCATAATTATTTTTACTTGCCACGAATCCTCATCATATTCTTTACTTAAACCATAACAATCAATATATGCCATATAATATGCATAATCGTCAATACTATCTTCTGAAGGATTATAATTATTTACAAATTCAGTTGCATAATTAATATCAGTATAAAAGTAATCATTAACAGCACTATAATTATTCGTATTATAAAATTTATAAATAAAATTTGCTAATATTACATATAAAAGTGCTATTACTATAATTATATAAGTGCTTTTTTTATGTAATAATTTATAAAATTCATTTTTTATTAGTGTTAGCACGTAAACCTCCTGTTTTCTTTAAAAAAGCTTCTTCTAAACTTACTTCATCATTTTTAATTTCGTAAACATCTATATTAGCATTAACTAATTCTTTTACTACTTGAGCAACCCTTTTTTTATCACCATTAATAACAAAAGAATTTTTCTTTATCTCAACTGCATTTGTAATTGGCAAATTACTTGTATCATTAACTTTAAAAATTACCCTATTTTCACTATTTTTAAATTCATTTACAAAAGAGCTTTCAATAATTTTTCCATTATCAATAATACAAACTTTATTACAAAAACTTTCTAATTCTGCTAAATTATGACTAGATATTAATATTCCCATTCCATCTTTTGCTAGTTTTTTTAATAAATCTCTTAAATCTTTAATTCCTTCTGGATCTAGCCCATTAGTAGGTTCATCTAAAATCAAAATATTCGGAGAATTCAAAAGCGCTCTTGCAATACCAAGCCTTTGACGCATGCCTAAAGAATACTTGCTTACTTTATCATTAATTCTATTTTTTAAACCTACATAATCAACTATTTTTAAAATCTCATCATCAGTAATACCTTTATAGCAATTAGCAACCATTTTTAAATTTTGCCATCCGGTTAAATACATATATAAATCTGGATTTTCAACTATTGCACCAACTTTTAAAATAGCTTTTGTAAAATCATCTACAACATTATAACCATTTATAATAACCATACCCGAATCAATACTTTGTAGTCCTAGTATTAATTTAATTGTGGTAGTTTTACCACTTCCATTTGGTCCAATAAAAGCAAGTATATCACCTTCACATATATCAAATGATACATCAGTCAAAATTGTTTTTTTGCCAAATTTTTTACAGATATTTTTACATTCCAATATTTTATTCATAATTAGCCTCATCAATAGTATAACATACATTATTTTTATTTGTTTCTATTTATATATATTTACTATAATTTGTCACTATCCTCTTATCTTTTAAAAGTTTTAAAATAAATTTCTTTTAATCTTTCATTAGATACATGAGTATATATACCAGTAGTATTTAAACTAGAGTGTCCTAGTAATTCTTGAACGGTTTTAATATCAGCACCATTATTAAGTAAATGAGTAGCAAAAGTATGTCTAAATGTATGTGGAGTAACATGAGACTTAATAGATAAATTATATACAATATCTTTTATTATCTTTTCTATTTCTGTAATATCCATTTTTTCACTTTTTTCATTAACAAATAAATATTTACTATTATTATTTATATTTTTACTTAAGTATAAATCTAAATAATATCTTGCATAATCCCCAAAATAAACAATTCTTTCTTTACTACCTTTACCAAATATTTTAATAGAATTATTATTAAAATTAATATCACTTATTTTTATATTTGCGATTTCACTAACTCTACAACCAGTCGCATAAAGCATTTCAATTAATAATCTATTTCTTAAACCTACACTATCACTAATATCAATAGAATCAAATATAATACGTAATTCTTCATAACTTAAATAATTAGGTAATTTCCTATCTAATTTAGGATTTCTAATTAACTTAAACACATTACCATCAACCATCTTTTGATCTTCTAAATAATTATAAAAAGTTCTTAAGCAACTTATTCTTCTAGAGATAGTGCTGCTTTTTAATTTTCTTTCATCTAATAATTTTAAATATAATCTTATATCGTCTTTACTTAAATTTAAATAATTTATATTATATTTTTCTACAAAAGAAAAAAAGTCATCTAAATCTTTTTGATAACTAATTATAGTCATTTTTGAATAACCTAAATTATTCTTTAAATAATCAAGAAATTTATAAACTTCTTTGTTCATCTTCCAAATCAGGTCCTTTAAACAAAACACCTAAATCTGCTACAAGTTTATGAATATGATGTTCTAATGCAGATATTTGAACTTCTAAATTTGCAACATCAGATCTTAACTCACTAGTTTCATTAGTAAAAGCTACTCCACTATTTAATTTAGACTCAATAAAATCCCTTTCTTCTCTTTTTTCTTTAATTTCTTTCATAATCTCTTCAATTATTGCCATAGATTTCAAATAAACAAAACTTTTTAAATCCATTTCAGTCATTGGATTCATCAATGCAACTTCTTCATCGGTTAAAAATTCTGTGGCATCTGGTTGTTCTTCTCTTGTCTTTTTAATTAAATATTGTTGACACTCTTCTTCTAATTTCTTTATATCATCTAAACTCATCATATTACATTACCTCATTACATTGTTTGTTCTATCTTCAAATTTCCAATTAATTCCCTTCCAACATTAAAGTTTTGTTCGGTAGCAAAATTTACAAAAGTAACACTTACATCCCAATTATGAACAGTATTTAGGTTATTATTAGAATTTATTTCATATCCATTAGCTAAATAAAATCTTCCTTTTACTTTAGTAATATCAAAACCTTTAATAATATTTCCTTGAATATCTGTAACAGTTACATAATTTAACCCCTCAATGTTAGTAACTTCTTCCCCATCTGGTGAAATAACTTTTAATACTATTTCAGCATCTTTATTATCAGTAGTATATTCAAAAGTATTTTTATTTACATCAAAATATAAATTATACTTATAAGTAACATCTTTTGCTTCATCAGTAACTAAAGTTGCACTTGCACTCATATTTTGTACCAAACTAGCCTTGTCTTTACTAAAATTTTCTTCATTCGCATTTAAATTTATGCTATTATCAATATCAAATAATATTAAATCATTTATTTTAGCACTACTAGAATCAATATTAGATGATACATTAGATACTTGCAAATATGTAAAATAAGCAAAAGATGATGCACTAACCATTGAAATAATTGCAATTATATATATTATCATCAAAACTTTTCTAATCTTTTTTTCCATTTTTATTCTCCATTAACTATATATAAATCTTATCATTATTATATCTAAAAAGCAATAAATTACTCTTTTTTTAACAAAAGTTTCTGTGCATTTAAAATAGATGTGTGACATTTATTCCAATTTGCCATTAAAATTTCATGAACCGATAATGTGGTAATAAGGCTGAGCATCAGCAATAAATAGCTAAAGCTATGGTCAGCCTACCACATTATCCCTAAAATTTTAATGTTTTCTCGGCATAAAAGTTTCTT
>CASFPB010000014.1 GCA_949296605.1 uncultured bacterium | reverse complement strand
CTTCAAATCTAACTTGAACCCCTTTATCATGTGTTTGTCTTTCAAATATTAAAAACTCCGCACTACTACTTCTAATCATTAAATCTTTTACCATCATATCATCTCCTCTCTTTACAGAATTATAATAATCTTTAAGCAGGGTTTACCATGCGGTATCAAATAAAAATTTTTACCCTATTTTTTAATAAAATTTACTTATTTAGTTCATTTTTGCAGTTTATTTGAAAAAATGTGCAAGATTTAAAATCTTACAATCCCTTTATTTATAAGGGTTTCTTGGAGGGGGTGAATAAATCGGTATCAACCAATTTATATTTGTCAAATTTTGTTGATTTTCCATAATTTTATTACTTCCTTTCTAGAATTTTTCTTTTTTCAAGTGGCAAAATTTCATAACTTTCTTCATTAAATAATTCATCTGCTAAATTTATAGATTTTTTTAATAACTCATCAAGATTTAAAAATGGTTCTTTATTATAATCTATTTTATATAACCAATCTAAATACTTAATTTTTTTGCATTATTTGGATGCCCATATATAACTTTTCCCGAATGTAACAAATATCCAAATTTTACATTAGTAGTAAATGCTTACATATCAGGTAATTCCCTTGGTATCCAAAACAAAATTACTGTTGCTTCAGTTAATGCAATTCTTTCCCACATTGCTTGATCAACATAATCTTCTTTTGGTTTCCAAGTAGAATATTCTGGAACATAAACTACACCATCAAACCCTAATTCATCTAATTTTTTACACAATTCTGTTCTCCAAGAAACAACATTTTCTTCCCGAGGAGTTGGACCAGCTAAAAATATTGACTTCTTCCCTTTTATAACTTCTTGATCTGAATAATTGATTATCATATATGTACCTACTATTTATATAAATTTTCTAATACCCTAGTTAAACAATCATCTGCAGTTAAATCCGTATCTTCTGAGAAACAAATTCTTACTAATTTTCCATTTACTTTAAAGATATATGGATTTTTTACTTTAGTTAGAAAATCTAATATTCTTTCATTACTTGATTTTCTTCTATCTATTTTTATAGAGCTTATTTCATCTACATCATCTAGGTTTACATCTTTTAAATTAATATTTTTGCATCTTTCTAATTTTCCTTCTAGTTCTTTTAAGTCATATTTAATCATAAAATCACACTCCAACAGAATTATATATTAAAATGTAATTAATATTAAATATGCAATTTTAATTTTTATATTTACATATTACTACCAATCTCTTCATTTGCTAGTTCATACATTTCTTTTTCATCTTTAATTATTTTAATCAACTCCTCTTTAGTTGGTAAATATGTTAAATATTTTGAAGCATATACATTTTTCACATTGTCCCCTAAAGTCATTTCTACTACTGCATCATCTTTATCTGCACATAATAATATTCCTATTGGTTCATTTTCTCCATCTATCATTTGTGTTTTCTTATAATAGTTTACATACATCTGCATTTGCCCAATATCTTGATGAACTAGTTTACCTATTTTTAAATCAATTATTACAAAACATTTAGCTAATCTATTATAAAATATCAAATCTGGATAATAATATTCAGCACCTATTTTTATTCTCTGTTGACTAGCAACAAAAGAAAAACCTCTTCCAAGCTCAAGCAAAAATTCTGTTAAATGCGATAACAATGCTTTTTCTAAATCTGTTTCTAGATAATTCTTATTTTCTTTCAAACCAGCAAATTCAAAAATATAAGGAGACTTAAGAATCTCTTCTAGTTGTTTTTCAATTAATCCTTTCTTTGATTCGTCTAATACCATTTTTTTATCTGGTGAAATTAAATATCTATCATATAGTTTAGTATTTATTTGTCTGCCTAATTCCCTATATCCCCAATTAGATTTAACTGCCTCTATTTCATAAAACTTTCTTTCCTCTTCTCTATCTATTTTAATTAGTTCTTGAAAATGTGACCAAGATAATTCAGTCGGCACTGCCGATCAAATTGGATACATTTCATAAAATCTACGCATTCTTTTTATACTAACAGGGGAAAAACCACTCCCAAATTCATTAGTTAATTTAGAAGATAAAACATCTATTACTTTTTTTCCATAACTTGCTTTTGTCCTATTTTCAGATAATTCATAAGTTATTTTCCCAACATACCAATATACTTCTGTCATTGTGGTATCAATATGTTTAAACATTTTTTCTCTAGCAGTTATAATTTTATTTCGTATATTTTGATAAATATTTTCAACATCCACCAATTCATGGCCATTATTTACCATCATTTCATTTTTATTTTTCAATATTTTCACCTTCTTTTTAATTTTATATGAATGGGTTAAATGCCGGTGTCAAGCAGTTGATATTTGTCGTATTTTGTCGATTTTCCATAATCTATTATTTCCTTTCTAAAATTTTTCTTTTTTTAAGCGGCAAAATTTCATAACTTTCTTCATTAAATAATTCATCTGCTAAATTTATAGATTTTTTTAATAACTCATCAAGATTTAAAAATGGTTCTTTATTATAATCTATTTTATATAACCAATCTAAATACTTAATTTTTTTTGCATTATTTGGATGCCCATATATAACTTTTCCCGAATGTAACAAATATCCAAATTCTACATTAGTAGTAAACGCTTGCATGTCAGGTAATTCTCTTGGTATCCAAAACAAAATTACTGTTGCTTCAGTCAATGCAATTCTTTCCAACATTGCTTAATCAACATAATCTTCTTTTGGTTTCCAAGTAGAATACTCTGGAACAATACTACTCCATCAAATTTCATATTTTTTAAAATTTTACATGCTTCCGTTCTCTAAGAAACAACATTTTTTTCGAGGAGTTGGCCCGCCAGAAATATTGACTTCTTCCCTTTTATAATTTCTTGATCTGAATAATTTATTATCATGTATGTATCTTCCTTTTTATATAAATTTTCTAATTCAATAATTAAAAAATCTAATATTTTTTTCTTTTATTTCTACAATATTATATTTATTTATCCGTTCCACCCCTTTTTAATTTTTCAGTATCTAATAATAATTTATCAAAATCAGATACATAATTTCTATCCTGTATAACTTTATATTTTTCATATTCATTTTCTGCTTTGTTCACTGCTTTTTTATGACTTATACTTCCCTTATTCGTTAAATTATCATAAAAATTTATTTTAAATATGTCCTCTACTGATTTAATCCAATCCTCCATTTTCAATGGTATATGTCTTTTTGCCCTGTTTTCAGCTGTATCTAAATACATATTAACTAAATCTTTTAATTCATCTAGTTCTTGCTCATTTAAATAATTTTTAGCAACACTTACATCGCTTTTTAATATTTTACCATTCGGCGAGTTTTTCCATATATTTATCTCAACGTTATTAATTGTTTTTCTCTATTTCTTTCACTTCTATATTCATAATTTCTAGATAATCTTTCTCAGCTCTAGTTAAATGCGTTTGCATATATTTATCATATTCCTCATGAGCTTTCTTTAAAGCTTCTTCATGAGAAACAGTACCTTTTGTATGTAATATATCATTATGTGTCATTTTTAAAAAACTATCTAATTCATGAACCCAATCTTGCATAGTCATTG
>CASFPB010000013.1 GCA_949296605.1 uncultured bacterium | reverse complement strand
TAAATTATGTTACTGCAACTGGTGCTGATGGAACTCAGGTTAAAGGTTTTGATATAACTACTGCAAGTGGTTTATTTGCTGTTGCAGAAAATTATGCTATATCATCAAGTAGTAGCACTACACCAACTACACAAAAGTGGAATTTTAAAGCTACATTTATAAATCTTGATAGTGATCAAGAAAATAATACTGGTAAAAGTATGGATGCTAAAATAATAATGCAAAGGGAAGAATATAAAACTTTTGCGAGCTATTTAATAAATGAAATATATACAACAGATGGAGAAAATGGATTATATTATCATGATGGAGAAATAAGTATATCAGAGTCTGTTTGTATGTATGATGGAAATCCTGTACTGGATTTTGAAAATGGTGATGATTTAATTTATAGTAGTGTTAATTGTCAAGAAATCTATAAAGTTGAGTTATTAGATGGTTCAAATGAAACAATGTATTTGGGGTCTAATTTTTCTGATTTTTTTTCAAATAAAGTAAGTGTTACATGGGATGATGCAGAAGGAATATGTAAAACAACAACCGATGGTGTTGAAGTAATAGGTTGGGGTGGCAATCCAGTAAATCAAGATTATTGTGTAGGTGAAGCTTATCAATATTTAGTAATGCCTGAGTATTTATTGGGAGTAAGTGAAGTAGGAAATGGAGAAATGGTTACAAATGTAACAACTTACAATAATGATGCAGGGGATTACTCATATAGATATAGTGGGAGTAATTATATTGTTGCAAGTAGTTATAAGGACCAATACGCATCTATAGATGATATAGTAATAGAAAATGCAATTTTATATAAAGAAACTTTGTATACAGAAGCTAATGAAATGAACTTACTTACTATTTTAGCTAAAGAATATTGTGAAATAAATAATTGTGATTACGTGGATGTATTAGATGCTATGATGAATGGCGGAAATGATGAACTATTAGATGGTTTTAGAAACTATGTTAATAAATTACCAAATGAAGGCAAAGTTCAAGTGGGAATAGGTTTATCCTATAATAATAGTATCTATGACCCTAATGATTATGATGGTGATAGTGCTGCTGCATATGCTGCTGCATTTAATAAAGCTATTTCTGATGGATATATAGTTGAAGGAGTAAGCAATTATGTGTGTTTTGGAAGTAATGCTACACCTTGTCCAGATGAATATTTGTATCGTATAATCGGGGTATTTGATGAAGATGGTGATGGAGAATACAATGTTAAATTAATTAAGGCCGATTATACAACAAGTGCTATGCTTGGAACTGATGGAAGAGATTATTATGGAAGTTATGTTAATGATACTTCATTTTACAAAGGAAGTATGGATACAAGCACAATAGCAGGATATAGATGGAATTATGATACAAATGTAAGTTTAAGTGGGTCAAATAACTGGACAACAAGTGAATTAAATAAAATAAATTTAAATACAAATTATTTAAATTATTTAGGAAGTTCATGGAGTTCCATGATAGATGATACATTATGGTATTTGGGAAGAATGACATCATCAAGTAATACAGCTAAAAATTTTTATAATGGAGAAAGAAATAATGCAGGAGATGGAAGTAATCCAACAAGATACACTGCTAAAATAGGATTAATGTATCCAAGTGATTATGGGTATGCATCTGATAATAGAGATTGGAATATAATATTATACGATTATTTTTACACAGAAGAATATAGTGGTAATAACTGGTTATATATGGGATTATATGAATGGACAATAACACCGCGTTCGTCCAACTCTTACGATGTGTTTTTTCTGGGTAATAACGGCGACTTGGACAATAGCAGCGCGATTAGTGACTGCTCCGTTAGGCCTGTCTTTTATCTGAAGTCTAATATCTCGTGTGCTAGTGGGAATGGAACTAAAAGTAACCCATATAGGATAAGTTAGAAAGATGAAACTTTGAAAATGGCCACGTCGGCATCTCAAACCGACGTGGTTCGAGTTATCAACAAAAAATAGTAATAGAAAGGAATATATGAATACTTTAAAAGATATTGATATTAAGAATAAAAATGTAATAATTAGATGTGATTTTAATGTTCCAATGGAAGGTAATGTAATAAAAGATAATTCTAAGATTGTTAAGAGTATTAAAACATTAAAGCATTTAGTAGATAATAATTGTAGAGTTGTTATACTTAGTCATTTTGGAAGAGTTAAAAGTGAAGAAGATAAAGAAAAAAATACTTTAAAATATGTCGGTCAAGAACTTAGTAATTTATTACAAAGAGAAGTAAAGTTTGTAAATAAATGTATGGGGGAAAAGGTTAAAGAGTTTGTCTATTCATGTAACAAGGGGGATGTTATTTTACTTGAAAACACTAGAATTATGGATTATCCTGAAAAATTAGAAAGCAGTAATAATTTAGAGCTTGCTAAGTTTTGGGCAAGTCTTGGGGAAATATTTATAAACGATGCATTTGGATCTATGCATAGGGCTCATGCATCTACTGCTGGTATTTGCAAATTTTTGCCTAGCGCTATTGGTTTTTTAGTTGAAGATGAATTAAATCATTTAAATATACTTGTTAAAGATACACCACATCCATTTTGCGTTTTTATGGGTGGTGCTAAGGTTGATGATAAACTTCCTATAATTAAATCCTTACTTGATAGGTGTGATTATCTTTTACTTGGTGGTGGTATTGCTAATTCATTTTTAAAAGCAAAGGGTGCCAATGTTGGGTTAAGTGTTGTTACAAATGATGAAGCTATATTAAGTGAATTAAATGAATTAATGAGTAAATATAAGGGTAAAATAATATTACCAATTGATTTTACTATTGATGATGGAATAATATATGATATAGGTAGTAAAAGTATTGAAATGTATAAAAAATATATTATGGATAGTGAAATAATATTTGTTAATGGAACTTGTGGTAAATTTGAAGATGATAGATTTACAGAAGGAACAAAAGGTTTATTTGAAGCTTTAAAGATGAGTAATAAAAAGGTTATTGTTGGTGGTGGAGATACAGTTTCTGCTGTTAGTAAATTTGGTTATGAAAATAGTTTTTACTATTTATCTAGTGGTGGTGGAGCTACATTAGAATACATTGCTGATGGCACTTTAAAGGCATTAGAATGGATGAAGTAATATTATGAAATATTTGGTATGTAATTTTAAAAATAAATTAAATAAAGAAGATATAATTAAATATAATAATAGAATAAGTGATTTAACAAGTAAAAAGGTTAAGTTGGTTGTTGTGCCATCTTTACCTTTTTTATGCTGTTTTAATAATTCTAATTATAGTATTGGTAGTCAAGATATATCATCATTTATGGATAAAACTATTACTGGTGAAGTTACTGGTGAACAGCTTAAAAGTGTAGGGGTAGAATATGTAATAGTTGGTCATAGTGAAAGAAGAATGTATAAGCAAGAAATTAATATAGATTTTATAAATAAAATTAATAATGCATTAGAAAATGATATAAAAGTAATATATTGTATTGGGGAAACATTAAAAGATAAAGAAGAAGGAAATACATATATTGTTTTAGAAAAACAAATAAGTGAAGTATTAAATAATGTTAAATTAAAAAATATAATGATTGCTTATGAACCTGTTTGGGCGATTGGAACTGGAATTACTCCTAAGACAAAAGATATATGTGAAACTATAGAGTTTATTAAAGATATAATTGATGAAAAATATGATATTGATATAGATGTATTATATGGGGGAAGTGTTAATCCCGAAAATATTGAGGAATTAAGCTCTATTAAAAATGTGTCTGGTTTCTTAGTTGGGGGATCTAGTTTAAAAGTAACAAATGTTATTGATATGTTAGATACACTTGATAAGTAGATTTCTTTATGTTCGTTTTTTTGTGACAAGTCTTTACACCGATTTACATTATTCGACAAATGTTTTTGTAGCATTTTGTAAGTTTATAAATTATAATTGGTTTATGTGCAGTGAAAATACATTCAAAGAAAGAGGACACTTATGAACAAAGAAATTAAAGTAGTTGTAGTAGATGACAACGAAGTAGTATTAAGTAGTGTTAAGAAGTATTTCAACAACAGCGAACTTATTAATATTGTAGGAACATTTAATAATGGAAAGGTAGCACTTGACTATTTAATAAATAATAGTAGTGAATATGATTTGGCAATTTTAGATATATTGTTACCACAAATTGATGGAATAAAGATATTGCAAGAAATGAAAAATAATAATATCAATAAAAAGACAATGATTTTATCTAGTTTTAAAGATGATTATACTATTAGAAGATTACAAAGTTATGGAGTAAGTTATTATATGCTTAAACCTATAGATTTAGATATTTTAAATGGAAGGATACTAGATTTATTTGATGAAAGTGAAAAAGTTAAATACTCTAATGATTCAACTATTGAGGTTGAAGTTAGTTCAATACTTCATAATTTAGGTATTCCTTCACATGTAAAAGGGTATAAATATATAAGAGAAGGAATTATGCTACTTTATTCGAGTGAAGATACAATGCATTTAATAACTAAGGAAATATATCCTGAAATTGCTCTTAAATTTAATACTACTTCTTCAAGAGTAGAAAGAGCAATAAGACATGCAATAGAAATTAGTTGGATTAGGGGAGATTTAAAATTAATGGAAAATATATTTGGTAATAGCATTGATTTTGAAAGAAGTAGACCAACTAATTCTGAATTTTTAACTACTATTGCTGATAGATTAAAACTAAAAAATCGACAATTTGTTGGGTAACATATACTGGTGTATATGTTGTTTTTTTATTTTGATTGTGCTATTCTATACTTGAAAGTGGTGATACCGTGAAGAAAATATTAACTATAATTTTTGATGGATTTGGTATTAGAGATGAAGAATTAGGAAATGCTGTTAAAGCCGCTAATATGACTAATTTTAATAATTTGTGGAAAAATTATCCTCATGCTCTTTTAGAAGCATCTGGTTCTTATGTTGGGCTTTTAGATGGTCAACCTGGAAATAGTGAAGTAGGTCATATGACTATTGGGGCAGGTAGAATTTTAAAACAACCTGAAATATTAGTTAAAGATTTTTTGGATAATCCTAATATGGAAGATAAAAATATGATAAAATTATTATCTATGAAAGATAAAGATATTCATATTATGGGACTATGTAGTGATGGTAATATTCATGCTAGTATTGATCATTTTATTTCTATGTATAAAATATTAGTTAATAATGGATTTACTAAAATACATTTTCATGTAATAACAGATGGAAGAGATACTAAGGTAAATGTGTCATATAAATATATAGATATGTTAAAAAAAGTTATTTTAGAAAATAATGGTATTGGGGATATTGCAACCGTATGTGGTAGGTATTATGCGATGGACCGTGATGAAAATTGGGATAGAACTAAACTTTATTATGATTTAGTTGTGCATGGAAAAGGAATTAGTTCAATTGATGTTGAAAAAAGTATAAATTCTAGTTATCAAAACAATATTACAGATGAATTTATAAGACCAATAAAGTGTTCTGGAAATTTAATTAAAAATGGTGATGTATTATTGTGGATGAATTTTAGGACTGACCGCGCTAAACAAATTTTAAGTGCTTTTGTAAGTTGGGAATCTTTTAATAATTTTGATGTTGTTAATATGAGTGATTTAACTGTCTTTAGTATGTTGCCTATTGATAAAAAAATTAAAACAAATAATTTGGTTGAACCCGTTGATATTAAAAATCCTTTGGGATTATATTTAAGTGAACTTGGTTTTACACAAGCAAGAATTGCTGAATCAGAAAAGTTTCCTCATGTAACATACTTTTTTGATGGTGGCTATAACGGAAAAATTGAAAAATGTGATAAATTTCATATTCCTTCACCTGATGTTGCTACATATGATTTAAAACCTGAAATGAGTTGTGTTGAAGTTACTAAAAAAGTTTTAAGTGCAATGAATGCTGATTATGATTTTATATTAGTTAATTTTGCTAATCCTGATATGGTTGGACATACTGGTAATATGGATGCTGCTACAAAAGCTTGTATGGCAATAGATATATGCTTAGGAAAGATACTTGAACTTGCTGAAGATAATTTTTATAAAGTTATTTTACTTGCCGATCATGGTAATGCTGAAATAATGATTAATGATGATGGAAGTATGTGTACTACTCATACTACTAGTAAGGTTCCTTTTATTATTTGTGATAATAAGGTTAAGTTAAAGGAAAGTGGTTCTTTAATTAATGTGGCTCCGACAATACTTGATTATATGGATATAGCTGCTCCTATTGAAATGGAAGGAACTGAGTCTTTGCTTGTTGATATTAATTAAAATACATGTAACTTTTGCATGTTTTTTTTAATTTTTTGTAAATTTTTGCTTGATTTTAATAATATTTAATGATAACATTATAGACGTATGACTGCGTTGATGTGCAAGGTTACTGATACACTAGGATGAGTTGGTGGTAATAGTTGCATTAGAGAACTTGTGCGGAGTATGTCTATACTAGATATAGGCGAAAGGAGGACATGTAAATGTCAAATACAAAAGTTAGAATCAATTTGAAAGCTTATGATCATCGTTTACTTGATATAGCAGCTGGTAAAATTGTTGAAACTGTAAAAAGAACTGGCGGAGAAATTTCTGGCCCTGTTCCACTACCAACTGAAATTGAAAAAGTTACAGTTTTAAGAGCAGTTCATAAATATAAGGATGCTCGTGAACAATTTGAAAGAAGAACTCATAAGAGATTAATTGATATTAAAAATCCTAGTAAGGAAACAATTGATGCTTTAACTCATTTGGATTTACCAAGTGGCGTTGATGTAAATGTAAAATTATAATTAAGTTAAAGGAAGGAAAATTATTATGAAAGGAATCTTAGGACGCAAAGTTGGAATGACTCAAGTATTTACTAAAGATGGTAAACTTATTCCTGTTACAGTTGTAGAAGTTGAACCAAATGTAGTAATGCAAGTTAAAACTGTTGATAAAGATGGTTATAATGCTATTCAACTTGGCGTATTTGAAAAGAAAGAAAAATTAGCAAATAAACCAGAAATGGGAAATGCTAAAAAAGCAAATACTACTCCTAAGCGCTTCTTAAAAGAAATTAGAGATGTAGAATCAACTTATAATATTGGTGATACAATCGGCGCTACAGTATTTGAAGTTGGAGAAATTGTTGATGTAACAGGAACTAGTAAAGGTAAAGGATTTACAGGTGTTATTAAAAGACATAACCAATCTCGTGGACCTATGACTCATGGATCACATTATCATAGAGGACCAGGATCACTAGGAACAATGTTACCAAAAAGAGTTTTGAAAGGTAAAAAATTAGCTGGACACATGGGTGTTGAAACTGTTACTATTCAAAATCTTGAAATTATTGAAGTAAATGAATCAGAAAATTATATTTTAATTAGTGGAAATGTTCCAGGAGCAAAAAATTCTTTAGTGTTAATAAAGTCTGCAGTGAAAAATAGTCGTAAGGCAGATCCTAAAGAAATACTTGAATATGAAGTAGAAACTGTAGTAGATGACGTTGTTGATTCAAATGTTGAAGATACAAATAGCGTAGATGCTAATGGTGTAGATGAAGAAACTTCAGAAGTCAAGGAAGAAATAGAAGAAAGCAAATAGTTTGCTGACTTTGGAAAGGATTTAAAATGACAAAGATAAGTGTTAAAAATCTAAATGGTGAAAAAGTTAAAGATTTAACATTAAAAGATACTGTTTGGAATATTGAAGTTAATAATGATTGTTTAAAAAAGATGATTCGTTTACAACTTGATGCTACTCGTCAAGGAACAAGAAAAACTAAAAATAGAAGTGAAGTTTCTGGGGGCGGAAGAAAGCCATGGAGACAAAAAGGAACTGGACGTGCTCGTCAAGGAAGCATTAGAGCTACTCAATGGAGAGGCGGCGGAATTCCTTTTGGAGTTCAACCAAGAGATTATTCGTTTAAGATAAATAAGAAAGAAAGAGTTATTGCTTTAAAAAGCGCTTTAACTTTAAAAAATGTTGGTAAAGAATTGGTTGTTGTTGATAACTTTAATTTAGCAACTAATAAAACTAAAGATGCTATTAATATGTTAAATGCATTGAAATTAGATAATAAAATTTTATTTGTTACTAGTGATGATGCTGAAAATTTATATTTAGCTACTAGAAATTTACCAAATGCATTAGTAATTTATGCTGATGAAATTAACTGCTATGATATTGTTAATGCTGATATTTTAGTTTGTGATGAAGAAGCAGTTAAAAAAATTGAGGAGGTGCTTAAATAATGAAACATTATTCTGATATCATTATTGCACCAGTTATTACTGAAAAATCAATGGCTAATAAAGCTAATGGTGTTTATACTTTTAAAGTAGTAAAAAGTGCTACAAAAGAAGATATTAAAAAGGCTGTTGAAACAGCATTTAATGTAAGCGTTAAAAGTGTAAATACTCTTAATACAAAATCAAAGAAAAGAAGAGTTGGAAAATACTCTGGAAGAACTAAAACTTACAAAAAAGCTATCGTAACATTAGAAGCTGGTTCTTCTATAGATATTTAGTGAGGAGGATATTATGGCAATTAAACATTATAAACCAACGACTAATGGACGTCGTGGAATGAGTAGTCTTATAAATGATGAAATAACAACTGATACTCCTACTAAATCTTTACTTAAAAGTAAAAGTAAAACTGGTGGAAGAAATAATCAAGGAAAAATGACTGTTCGTCATATTGGTGGCGGAGCAAAAAGAAAATATCGTGTAATTGATTATAAACGTAATAAAGTAGGAGTTACAGGTAGAGTTGCTTCAATCGAATATGATCCAAATAGAACAGCGAATATAGCATTAATTAATTATAAAGATGGAGAAAAAAGATATATTATTGCTCCAAATGGATTAAAAGTTGGTGCTATTATTGAAAATGGCGAAGGTGCTGATATTAAAGTTGGTAATGCTTTACCTCTTAAAAATATTCCTGTAGGAACTACTGTTCATTGTATTGAACTTCAACCTGGAAAAGGCGCTGAAATTTGCCGTAGTGCTGGAGCAAGCGCTCAAATATTAGGCCGTGAAGGTAAATATGTAATGGTTCGTTTACAATCTGGTGAAACTAGATTAATATTAGGTAATTGTATAGCAACAATTGGTGTTGTAGGTAATGAAGATTATAAATTAGTTAATTTAGGTAAAGCTGGACGTAAACGTCATATGGGTATTAGACCTACAAACCGTGGTTCTGTAATGAATCCAAACGATCACCCTCATGGTGGTGGAGAAGGTCGTGCGCCAATTGGACGTAAGAGTCCGATGACACCTTGGGGTAAACCTGCTTTAGGTGTTAAAACTCGTAAGAGCAAAAAGAAAAGTGAAAAGCTTATTGTAAGTAGAAAGGTTAAATAGGTGGGATAATGGCAAGAAGTTTAAAAAAAGGGCCTTATGTTTGTGAATCTTTAATGAAAAAAGTTCAAGAAATGAATAAAGGAAATAAAAAAACAGTTATTAAAACTTGGTCTAGAAGATCTACTATTTTTCCTGATTTTGTAGGACATACAATAGCTGTTCATAATGGTAAAGATTTTATACCAGTATATATTACTGAAGACATGGTAGGACATAAACTTGGAGAATTTTCTCAAACTCGTAAGTTTACTGGCCATGCAGGAAATAAATAGGAGGTATCATGGAAGCATATGCAATTCATAAAAAAGCTTTAATTAAACCTAGACTTGCTAGAATGACTATGGATTTAATTAGAGGTAAAGATGTAGAAACAGCAAGAGGTATATTAGAAAATACTAATACAAAAGCTAGTAGATTAATTTTAAAAGTTTTAAATTCAGCTGTTGCTAATGCTGTTAACAATTTTGGAGCAAATGAATCTAATTTAAGAATTAGTGAATGTTATATAAATCCAGGACCTGTTTATAAACGTATAAAATTTGCTAGTCGTGGAAACGTTGATCGTCATGATAAAAGAAGTAGTCACATTACTGTATGTGTAAGTGATACTGCGAAAGGAGTTAAATAGTATGGGACAAAAAGTTAATCCTATAGGTTATCGTCTTGGTGTTAATAAAGATTGGCAATCTAAGTGGTATTCTAAGGATAAATATCCTGAATATTTAATAAATGATATTAAAATAAGAGAATATTTAGAAAAGAATATGAAAGATGCTGCGATTGCTAGTGTTATTATTGAAAGAAAGAATAATCGCGTAGATGTTACTATTTATACTGCAAAACCTGGTGTTATTATAGGCCGTGGCGGCGAAGATATAGAAAAATTAAGAAAGAAAATTGCTAAACTTGTTGGTGAAGAAATTTATATTAATATAGTTGAAGAAAAAAATCCTGATTTAAATGCTCAATTAGTAGCAAATAATATTGCTAGCCAAATTGCTGCAAGAGCACCATTTAGATCAGCTCAAAAAAGAGCTATTAGAAATGTAATGAAAGCAGGAGCTAAAGGATGTAAGACTAGTGTATCAGGTCGTTTAGGTGGAGCTGAAATGGCAAGAACTGAAGGTTATACCGAAGGAACTGTGCCACTTCATACAATTCGTGCTGATGTAGATTATGCTACTGCTGAGGCTGATACAACATATGGTAAAATTGGTGTAAAAGTTTGGATTTATAAAAATGAAATTCTTCCTGCAAAAAAAACAGTGAAGGGAGCTGATAAAAATGTTGATGCCAAAAAGGACTAAATATCGTAAAAGTCATAGAATAAGTTATGATGGAAAAGCCAAAGGAAATGTTGAATTAAATTTTGGTGATTATGGTTTAGTTGCTGTTGAAGGTGGATGGATATCTGCTCGTCAAATAGAAGCTGCTCGTATTGCAATGACACGTTATATGAAACGTGGTGGAAAAGTTTTTATTAACATATTCCCTCATATGCCAAGAACTAAAAAACCTCTTGAAACTCGTCAAGGTAAAGGTAAAGGAAATGTTGATGAATGGGTAGCAGTTGTAAAAAAAGGTAAAATTATGTTTGAAATAACTGGTGTTACCGAAGATGTTGCTCGTGAAGCATTGAGACTTGCTTCTCATAAATTATCTGTAAAATCAAAATTTATTAAAAAAGATGATGTAAAGGATGGTGATTCTCT
This sequence comes from uncultured bacterium, assembly GCA_949296605.1. Classification (GTDB taxonomy): domain Bacteria; phylum Bacillota_I; class Bacilli_A; order RF39; family UBA660; genus Onthocola_B. The sequence continues at coordinate 18,989 of CASFPB010000013.1, read as the reverse complement.
TGGAAATTAACGAACTAAGAAAATTATCAAATGAAGATTTAAAGAAAAAAATAGTTGAAACAAAAGAAGAATTGTTTGCTAAAAGAATGCAACAAGCTAATGGGACATTAGATAAACCTGTTGAATTAAGAACTTTACGTAGGGATGTTGCTAGAATGAAAACAATATTAAAAGAAAGAGAAATTGGAGGTAACGAATAATGGCTTTAAATAAACCAGAATTAATTGGAAAAGTTGTTAGTGCATCTAATAATAAGACAATTACTGTTAACGTAGAAACTTCAAAAAAACATCCTTTATATAACAAACGTGTAAAATATTCAAAAAAATATGCTGCACATGATGAATTTAATAAAGCAAAAGTAGGAGATACAGTTAAAATTAGAATGACTAGACCGTTATCTAAAACTAAGAGATATGAACTAGTTGAAGTTCTTGTTGAAGCTGTTATCCTTTAGGAGGTATTATTATGGTAATGCAAGAAACTAGACTTAAAGTTGCTGACAATAGCGGTGCTCGTGAACTTTTAGTTATTAAAGTTATGGGTGGATCTAAAGTTAAATATGGTAATATTGGTGATGTTGTTGTTGGAACTGTAAAAAAAGCAATTCCTAATAGTCCTGTTAAAAAGGGTAAAGTTGTTAAAGCGGTTATTGTGAGAACCGTTGAAGGCGTTAGAAGAAAAGATGGTTCTTATATTAAATTTGATGACAATGCATGTGTATTAATTAAAGATGATAAATCTCCAATTGGAACACGTGTATTAGGACCAGTTGCTAGAGAGTTAAGAGAAAAGGATTATATGAAAATCGTATCTCTTGCTCCAGAAGTTTTATAGGAGGACTTATGAAAGTAAAAGTTGGAGATACAGTTAAAATTATTGCTGGAAAAGATAAAGGTAAAGAAGGCAAAGTTTTAAGAACTTTAAAGAAAGAATCAAAAGTAGTAGTTGAAGGTTTAAATATTGTTAAAAAACATAGTAAACCAACTAATACAAATGATAAGGGAGGTATATTTGATATTGAGGCTCCTATTCATGTATCAAATGTAAAAGTTTTAACTCCTGAAGATGCTAAAAAAGCTAAAAAAGATGCTAAAACATCAATAAAAAAAGAAAAAGTAGAAGAAAAGAAAGTAGTAGTTGAAGAAAAAAAGACTGCAAAGAAAACTTCTAAGAAAGTGAGTAAGTAGTTATGAGTAATTTTAAAGAAAAATATAATAATGAAATTGTTCCTAATTTAATGAAGGAATATAATTATACTACTATTATGCAAGTTCCAAAACTTGAAAAAATAATTATTAATATTGGTGTTGGTGATGGTAGTAAAGATGAAAAATTTATTACTGCTGCTGTAAAGGATCTTGAAAAAATAAGTGGTCAAAAGCCAATTGTTACGAAAGCTCGTAAATCAATTGCTGGATTTAAAATACGTGAAGGACAACCTGTTGGAGTAAAAGTTACTTTAAGAGGTGAAAATATGTATTATTTCTTTGAAAAATTAGTTAAAATTGGTTTACCTAGAGTTAGGGATTTCCGTGGAATTTCTGCTCATTCATTTGACGGTAAAGGAAATTATACTTTGGGTATAAAAGAACAATTAATATTTCCAGAAATTGAATATGATGATGTCGTAAAGGTTCGTGGAATGGACGTTGTATTTGTTACAACTGCAAAGAGCAATGAAGAAGCTAAAAGTTTATTAAAAGGCTTTGGAATGCCTTTCAAGAATTAAGGAGGACATTATGGCAAAAAAAAGTATGATTGTAAAAAATAAAAGAGCACCTAAATTTTCAACAAGAGCTTATACAAGATGTAATCGTTGTGGAAGACCTCATGGTGTGTTGAGAAAATATGGTATTTGCAGAATTTGTTTTAGAGAATTAGCAAATGAAGGTAAATTACCTGGTGTTAAAAAATCTAGTTGGTAAGAAGGAGGAAAAAGATGTTTGTTCAAGATAAAATAGCAGATATGTTAACTCGTATTCGTAATGCTAATCAAATGAAATACAATACCGTTGAAGTTGTTGGAACTAAAATGACTTTAGGTATTGCTGAAATTTTAAAGAACGAAGGTTATATTGCTGATTATGTTTATGAAAAACATAGTAATGGTGACAAATTAACAATTACTTTAAAATATGGTGATAAAAAAGAAAGAGTTATTACTGGACTTAAAAGAATTAGTAAATCTGGTTTAAGAGTTTATGCTAAAGTGGATGAAATTCCTCGTGTTCTAAACGGACTAGGTATTGCTATAATTTCTACTTCTGAGGGGTTAATGACTGATAAGGAAGCTAGAGCTAAAGGGTTAGGAGGCGAAGTACTTGCCTATATATGGTAAGGTTTTATGAGTAGAATAGGTGAAAGAAAGCTAAATATCCCTGAAGGTGTTACTGTTAATGTTTCTGATAATACAGTTACAGTTAAAGGGCCAAAAGGAGAATTAAGTTATAAATTTAGTAATTTAATTAGTGTAGAAGTTCAAGATAATGAAGTATTAACTAAACAAGTAAAACACACTAAAACTGCAAATGTTATGCAAGGAACTACTAATTCATTAATAAATAATATGTTAATTGGTGTTTCTGCTGGTTTTAGTAAATCACTTGAAGCAGTTGGCGTTGGATATCGTTTTAATGTTAGTGGTAATAAAATTACCATTAATGCTGGATATTCTCATCCAGTTATTATAGAAGCACCAAAAGATTTGAGTGTTACTAGTGAATCAAATACTGAAATTACAATTCATGGTATTGATAAACAAAAAGTTTCTGAATTTGCTGCGAATGTTCGTAAGGTAAGAGAACCTGAACCTTATAAAGGAAAAGGAATTCGTTATAAAGATGAACATGTTCGTCGTAAAGAAGGAAAGAAAGCGGCATAGGGAGGAGTTAAATTATGATTAAAAAAGAAGCTAATAATAAAGCTCGTGTTAGAAGACATGTAAGAGTTCGTAAAAATGTTAGTGGAACTAAGGAATGTCCTAGACTTAATGTTTTTAGATCAAATAAAAGTATTTATGCACAAGTTATTGATGATTTAACAGGAACAACCCTTGCTAGTTCTTCAAATTTAGAATTAAAAATTAAAAATGGTGGTAATATTGAAGCAGCCAAAGCTGTTGGAAAAGATATTGCTGAAAAATGTTTAAAATTAAAAATTAAAACTGTAGTATTTGACCGTGGTGGATATCAATATCATGGTAGAGTTTCAGCTCTTGCTGATGCAGCAAGAGAAACTGGACTAGAATTTTAGGAGGTAGCATGAGAAATCAAAAGGTTGAACAAAAGAAAAATTTATTAGAAGAAAAAGTTATCTCTATAACAAGGGTAACAAAAGTTACTCAAGGTGGTAGACATTTTCGTTTCTCTGCAACTGTTGCTGTTGGAAATAGAAAAGGTTTAGTTGGAATTGGTAGTGGAAAAGCTAATGAAGTTCCTGAAGCAATTAAAAAAGCTTTACAAGCTGCTAATAAAAATGTATGTAAAGTAGCTTTAAAAGATGGAAGAACTATTCCGCATGAAATGATTTCAAAAGTTGGTAGATCTATAGTTTTAATTAAACCCGCTAAAGAAGGTCGTGGAATTATTGCTGGTGGTGCTGCTCGTGCAGTATTAGAACTTGCTGGTGTTAAAGATATCGTTGCTAAATCTTTAGGATCAAATACTCAAGTTAATGTTGCTAAAGCTACATTAGATGCTTTAAAGATGCAAAGAACACCAGAACATATTGCACAACTTCGTGGTAAGAAAGTTGAGGAATTGTAATATGAAATTAGAAAATTTACCTAAAAGTAAAGAAACAAAGGTTTCAAAAAGAGTTGGTCGTGGTCCAGGAAGTGGAATGGGTAAAACTTCTACTCGTGGAGAAAATGGTCAAAAATCTAGAAGTGGTGCTTCAATTCCTGCTTGGTTTCAAGGTGGACAAACTCCACTTCATAGAAGAATTCCTATAAGAGGATTTAATAATAAGAATTTTGCAACAAGATATGCTACAATTAATTTAGCAGATTTAGAAAAATTCTTTAATGATGGAGATACTGTTACTCCAGAAATTCTTAAAGAAAGAAAAATTATTAAAAAACAACTTTGTGGTGTTAAAATACTTGCAAATGGTGAATTAACAAAAAAATTAACTGTTAAAGCAAATAGATTTTCAAGCAAAGCTGTTACTAAAATTGAAAATATCGGTGGCAAAGCTGAGGTGATTTAGATGTTTAGGGGTTTTTCCCAACTATTTAATAGTGCAAATAAAGACCTAAGAAAAAGAATCTATTTTACCTTATTTTGTTTAGGTATATTTTGTTTAGGTAGTGCTATAACTATTCCATGGGCATCAGTTGTTTATGATGAGTTAGGATTTTTAGAAATATTTAACATTATGAGTGGTGGAGGACTTAGAAATTTTGCCATATTTGGTTTAGGAGTCTCTCCTTATATTACCGCTTCAATTATTACTCAACTTTTGCAAATGGATATTTTTCCTTATTTTAAAGATTTAAAAGATCAAGGATATGTTGGAAGACAAAAAATTAATAAAATTACAAGATATCTTGGTATTATAATTGGATTTTTTCAAGCATATGTTCTTTGTATGTTTTATATGAGTGGTCTTGATGCATTTTCAATGTTAAAAACTTCATTAGTTATGACTGCTGGAACTGCTTTTTGCTTATGGATGGGTGATCAAATCACTAACAAGGGAATTGGTAATGGTCAATCAATGATTATCATGGCTGGTATTTTATTTAGTATGCCAAGAGTTTTTGTTGGTGCGTATGATGGATTTATTACTGCTGGAACTTATGGTTCTGCTTTAGGAATATTTTTCTTTATACTATTTGTTATTTCCTATTTATTAATAATTGTTGGTATAATTTGGGTTCAATTAGCTGAAAGAAGAATTCCTATCCAATATGCTAATAGGTCTAGTAGTGCTTATGGTCATCAACAAAGTTTTTTACCAATTAAAATAAACTCTGCCGGTGTTATTCCAGTTATATTCGCATCAATATTAACCACTATTCCTGCAACTATTGTTAGTCTTATTGGAAATGAGAATGCAATTAATTTTGTCAATAAATATATCAATTATAATACTCCAACAGGATTTTTGTTATATATAGTGTTAATTTTCTTTTTTGGATATTTTTATACATTCATGGTTATGAATCCAGATGAAATGAGTAAAAATTTAAATGAAAGAGGGGGTTATATCCCAGGAACAAGGCCTGGAGAAGATACTTCAAAATATATTGGAAACTCTATTGGAAAATTAACGTTTGTTGGAAGTATATTTTTGGTAATCCTTGCAGGAATTCCTATACTATTTTCAGCAATATTTAAGTTGCCATCATCTGTTAGTATTGGTGGAACTGGTATTTTAATTGTAGTAGGAGTTGCTATTGAAACATATAAACAAATTGAAAGTAGTTTAATTAGTAGAAGTTATGCTGCAAAAAGAAAGAGATTAAGATAAAATGAAAAATATAATATTTATTGCACCACCTGCGGCTGGTAAAGGAACTCAAAGTAATTTATTAAAGGATAATTATGGTTATATACATATTTCAACTGGTGATATGTTGCGAGAAATTGTTTCTTCTAATACCGAATTAGGTGAAGTTGTTAAAAATATTATAAATAAAGGCAATTTGGTAAGTGATGATTTAATATTTGAATTATTAAAAAACAAGCTTTCTAATATCGAAGGAAAACCATTTATTTTAGATGGTTTTCCTAGAACTCTTAATCAAGCATTATTTTTAGATAATAATTTAAAAATTGAAAATTATATCGTTATTTATTTAGAGTTAAGTAAAGATGATGCTGTTAAAAGAATAAATGGGAGATTGACTTGTAGTTGTGGTAAATCATATAATTTAAATGATAATAATTTAAAACCTAAGGTTACCGATATATGTGATGTATGTGGTAAAAAGTTAGTTAAACGCGATGATGATAATTTAGAGGCTTTTAAAATACGTTTTGATGTTTTTTTGAAAAATATTAAGCCTTTAATTGATTATTATAAAGATAAAAATAAATTGAAAGTTGTTAATGTTAATAGAGATGTAAATGATATATTTCGTGAAATATTGAAGGTAGTGGCTGATGATTAATATTAAAAGTGATAGAGAAATTGAATTAATGAGAATGGCTGGTAAATACAATCAATTAACGTTTAAAGAAATTGAAAAACATTTAAAACCTGGTATTTCTACTGGGAAGTTAGATAAAATAATACATGATTTTATTATAAAAAATGGCTGTGTGCCATCTACTTTGGGATATCAAGGTTATCCAGCTAGTGTTTGTATTTCAATTAATGATGAAGTAGTTCATGGAATACCTGGAAAAAGAGTAATAAAAAATGGAGATATTGTATCTATCGACTTAGTTCTTTCTTATAAAGGGTATCATGCTGATGCTACTAGAACTTATATTATAGGTGATGTTCCTTCGGAAGTTAAAAACCTTGTTTTAAATACAAAAAATGCCTTTTATGAAGGCGTAAAGCAAGTTAAAGAAGGAGCTAGAATTTGCGATATAAGCAAAGCGATTGAAAAATATGCACATGAACATGGATTAAGTGTAGTAGAAGAATTAGTTGGTCATGGAATCGGTTCATCTATGCATGAAAAGCCAGATGTTCCTAATTTTAATACAAATGATAATACTAAATTAAAAGCCGGAATGACTATTGCAATTGAACCAATGTTAAATTTAGGAAGCAAACGTGTTTATGTTGAAGATGATGATTGGACAGTAAAAACATTTGATGGTAAGCCATCAGCTCATTATGAAAATACTGTGTTGGTTACTAAAAATGGATATGAAATATTAACAGGAGATTAATTTATGGGAAAAAAAGATAAAATTGAAGTGGAAGGCAAAGTAATAGAAGTTCTTAAAGGTAGTGATTATCTTGTTGAACTTAGTAATGGACATACTGTAAAAGCCTACGTCTCTGGTAAAATGCGCATGAATATGATACGTATTTTACCAGGTGATAAAGTTACAGTTGAACTTTCACCATATGATTTAGAACGTGGGATTATAAAATGGAATAATAGATAAGGAGTGAAATTATGAAAGTTAGACCATCTGTTAAGAAAATTTGTAAAAAATGTAAAATAATTAGAAGAAAAGGAAAAGTTAGGGTTATTTGTGAAAATCCTAAACATAAACAAGTTCAAGGTTAAGGAGGATTAAATGGCAAGAATTAAAAATATTGAGTTACCAGGTGAAAAACATACATGTATAGGACTTACAGCTATTTATGGTATTGGTAGAAATTTAGCTTTAACTATTTGTGGTGATGCTAAAGTTGAACCTACTAAAAAAATTAAAGATTTATCTGAAGACGAAATAGCAAGGCTACGTAAGGAAATTGATAAGTATGTAGTTGAAGGAGATCTTCGTCGTGATGTTCAAATGAGCATTAAAAATAAAATGGAAATTAATTGTTACGAAGGTATTAGACATAAAAAAGGTTTACCTGTAAGAGGACAAAGAACTAGCAGAAATGCTAAAACTCGTAAAGGTAAAGGTAAAGTAGTAGCTAATAAGAAAAAGGTAGGTAAGTAATATGGCATATAATAGAAGAAAAAGAAAAGTAAAGAAAAATATACCAGAAGCTGAAGCTCATATACATTCAACTTATAATAATACAATAGTTACTATTTGTGATAAAGATGGTAATGCAATAAGTTGGTCATCTGCTGGTAGAATAGGCTATAAAGGAAGTAAGAAAAAAACTCCTTTTGCAGCTGGATTGACTAGTGAAGCTGCTGCAGCTGCTGCTGTAGAACAAGGTGTTAAAAAAGTAGATGTTTATGTAAAAGGACTTGGACCAGGTAGAGAAAATGCAATTAGATCATTACAATCTGCTGGATTGGAAATTACAAGTATTGTTGATGAAACACCTATTCCTCATAATGGATGTCGTCCACCAAAAAGACCTAGAAATTAGTTTAAGAAAGGAACGTGTCTTATGATAAAATTTGAAAAACCAGATTATAAAATTGTTGGATATCAAGAAAGTAATCATTTTGCTAAATTTGAATTAGAACCTCTTGAAAGAGGGTTTGGGACTACTATAGGAAATGCACTTAGAAGAGTTTTACTTTCTAGTTTACCAGGTAGTGCAGTTACATCTGTAAAAATAGATGGCGTAATGCATGAATTTCAAAAGATAGAAGGCGTAGTAGAAGACGTTACTAGTATTGTTTTAGCTCTAAAAAATTTAGTTGTAAGAAATTATAGTAATGATGTTAAAACTATTAGACTTACAAAATCTGTAGAAGGTCCTGTAACTGCTGGGGATATTGAAAAAGATTCTGATATTGAAATTATGAATCCAGACTTAGTAATTTGTAATTTAGTAAGTGGTGGAAAAATAAATATGGAAATGACTGTTGATAATGGTCGTGGTTATGTTCCAGCTTCTGAAAATAAATTAAAATTTAGTGATGCGAAAGTTGGTATGATTGCAATAGATTCTTCATATTCACCAATTGAGGTAGTAAAATATGATGTTACTAGCACACGTGTTGGTCAAGACGAATCTTATGATAAATTAGTAATGGAAGTTTCTACAAATGGAAGTATGACTCCTGAAGAAGCTATGGCACTTGCAGCAAAAATATTAATTGAACATTTTAATATAATTGCTGATTTAAACTCAATTAGTAATATAACTGGAATCATGCAAGAAAAGAAAGTTGATAACATGACTAAAACATTGGAAACTCCAATTGAAGAAGTTGAATTTTCTGTTAGGGCATTTAATTGTTTAAAAAGAGCTGGAATTCATACTGTTCAAGATTTAGTAAATAAAAAGGAAACTGAAGTTACTAAGATAAGAAATTTGGGTAAAAAGTCTTTAAAAGAAGTAATCGATAAAGTTGCTGAATTAGGACTTTCATTTAAGGAGTAATAATATGAAATATAGAAAATTAGGAAGAGAAACAAGAATTAGAAGAAGTATTTTAGCTGGTTTAACAAAAGATGTTATTTTAAATGGTTATGTTGTTACAACAGAAGCTAGAGCAAAGGAAGTTCGTAAATTTGTAGATAAAATGATTTCTTATGGTAAAGATGGTTCTTTGGTTGCTCGTAGAAAAGCATTAGCTTTTTTACATAATGATAAAGACGTAGTATCTAAAGTTTTTAATGAACTTGCTAAGAATTACGAAAATAGAGATGGTGGATACACTAGAATTATTAAACTTAAAGAACGTCGCGGCGATGATGCTTTAGAAGTTAAGTTAGAATTAGTTTAAAGATTGACAACTATTGTTAATCTTTTTATTTTGTTATATAATCCATTATATGGAGGTATAAATGATGAATGAATCTTTAATGCAAATTAAGGCAAAGCTAGATAGTTTAGAAAAAATGATATTTATTAATAGTTTGACTAATATAGTAAATAGTGAAATGTATTCAGCTGAAGTAAGGAAAACTGCTGCTTTAAAAGTTGAAGAATTATTGAGGTTATCATCAAATAGAGAGTTTTCTGAACAACAAGAAGTTGGATTACCTAATAATGTAATAAGGTAATTAAATACATATTTTTGTAAATACGCTTCATAATAATTATGGAGGAAATTTTATGAAAAATGCTAATTGTGATTGTTGTAAAGATGCTAAGTTTGGAATAGCATATATTGATGAAGAAAGTGGACTTTTGTGTAGTAGAATTGATACTGATATGAAATTACCTAAGGGTAAAAAGATATTAGCTCCTAAAATATGCACAAAATGTGGAACTACTGAATGGAAAACTATAGATAATTAAAAAAAGTTAATAATTTGTTGTTAACTTTTTTATTTTAATGTATAATTTTTTTATAGGAAGTGAGTTTTATGAGAAAGTTTTTTGTTTTATTGTTGGGGATTTTAATGTTAACTGGTTGTTTTTATGATAATAAAGAAATTACGGATGATAAAAATAGTGAAAGTGATGTTAACGATAAAGAAGTAATAAATGAAGAGAGTGGCAGCATTACTTGTAGTTTATATTCTAAAGACGTAGTTAATAATTATGAACTTACATCAACATATATAATAAATTATACTGGTGAATTTGTTGATAGTGTAAATACTAAAGAAGTTGTTGATTCTAATGTATCAAGTATTTTAGATACTCTTGAAGAAACTTTAAGTTCAACATATAACGCATCAAATGAAGCATATGGCGGATACATTTATAAAATTACTAGAAGTGATACCCAAGTTGTTTCTGATGTATATATAGATTATGAAAAAATGAATTTAGAACAATTTGTTATTGATCAACCTGTATTAAAATCATATATGAAAGATGGTAAACTAACTGTTGAAGGTATTAAATCTATTTATACTTCAATGGGGGCTACTTGTAATTAATAAAAAATTAAATCTTTTAATTCATAAAGATTTTTTTTATTAAAATTTTTTTAAAAGTATTTTAATTATTTTTAAATGTATGATAAAATATAATAGTCGAAAGTTATAAAGAGGTGCTGGTTATGACTAAAATTATATCATTAGTAAATCAAAAAGGTGGTGTTGGTAAAACTACTACAAGTATAAATTTATCTGCTGCTTTAGGAAAATTAGGTAAAAAAGTGTTAATAATAGATATGGATCCTCAAAGTAATGCTACTACTGGTTTAGGTTTAAATTCTAATGATTTTAAAAATGATATATATGAGTTAATTACTGGAAAATGTGATGTAAAAAAAGCTATAAAAAAAACTAAATTTCATAATTTAAGTATTATTCCAGCAACAATCAATTTAGCTGGAGTTGATGTAGAATTTGTAAAAAAAATGCTTGAAGATAAAGAATTTCAACAAAATATGCAGTTAAAATTAAAATTAGAAGAAATAAAAGATAATTATGATTATATTATTATAGATTGTCAACCGTCATTAGGATTGGGAACTATGAATGCTTTAGTTGCTAGTGATTCTGTTATTATTCCGGTTCAATGTGAATTTTTTGCTTTAGAAGGAATAACTCAACTTTTAAATTCTATAATTATGGTTCAATCAAGCATGAATCCTAATTTGCGAATAGAAGGTGTATTACTAACAATGTTAGATGGCAGGACAAATATTGGTTTAGAAGTTATTGAAGAAATTAGGAAATATTTTAAAGATAAGGTTTTTAATACTATAATTCCTAGATTAGTAAGATTAGTTGAAGCTCCAAGTCATGGAAAACCAATTAATGAATATGACCCTACAAGTAGAGCTACTGAGGCTTACCATAATTTAGCAAAGGAAGTGGTTAGTAGAGATGGAAACTAAAAAGAAAGCATTAGGTAAAGGATTAGAACAATTATTTTCTAATACGGTAATTGATTTTGATAACTTTGAAAAAGATATAGTTGAAGAAAGTTCAAAAGATGTTACTGAAATTGATATTGATGAAATAAGAAGTAATCCTTATCAACCACGTAAAACTTTTGATATTGAATCTTTAAATGAACTCGCTAAATCTATTTCTGAATATGGTATAGTTCAACCAATAATTGTAAAAAAGAGTGTTAAAGGTTATGAACTTGTTGCTGGTGAAAGAAGAACAAAAGCTGCTAAAATTGCTGGTTTAAAAAAGATTCCTGCTATAATAAAAGATTTTGATGATCAAGAAATGATGGAAATTGCACTTGTGGAAAATATACAAAGAGAAGATTTAAATCCTATTGATGAAGCAACTTCTATTAGTAATATTATAAAATTACGTGGATATACTCAAGACGAATTTGCCAATAAATTTGGTAAAAGTAGAACTTATGTTACAAACATATTAGGATTATTAAAATTACCAGATGAAGTAAAAAGACTAGTTGAAAAAAGAAATATAACTATGTCTCATGCTAGAGTTTTAAGTAAGATGGATGATGAAGGTAAGGTTATAGATTTGGCTAAAAAAGTTATAACTGATAATTTAAGTGTTCATGATTTGGAAAAAATGAGTCAAGAAGAAAAAAATATTAAACCTAAGATAAGTAATAAAAGTAATTATGAAACAAAGTATCGTATGTATGAAAATATTATTATGGATTCATTAAATACAAAAGTAAGAGTTCATAAAAATAAAATAGAATTATTTTTTGATGGAATTGATGAATTGGAAGATTTATTAAATAAAATGAATGTTAAAATTGAGGATGAATAATGAAAATTGTTGATTTTACTTTAAATGATAAAGTAATAATGAAAAAGCCACATGCTTGTCAAAGTAATATGTGGACTATTGTGAGAAACGGGGCTGACGTAAAAATCAAATGTGATAATTGCAGTAGGGAAATAATGATGGATAGAATGGAGTTCATGAAAAAACTTAAAAAGGTGATTAGTAGTGAAAAAAATTAAAAATAAAGAAAAAATTGGATTGCATCCTGTGATGTTTCTTTTGATTTTATGTTTTATAGTTATTGTTTTAAGTGGAATTTTGAGTTTTTTTAATGTTCAAGCCACATATAGTAAAGTTTCTTCTATTACTGGGGATTATCAAGTGACTACCGAGGCAGTAACTTCTTTATTTAGTTTAAGTGGTTTAAAATATATTTTTACGTCAACAGTTTCTAATTTTGCTAATTTTGCCGTTTTATCAAACTTAATTATTATATTGTTAGGTATTGGTATAATGGTTAAAAGCGGATTTTTGAAAACAATTATTATATTATTAACTAAAAAAGCTAAAAAAAATACCGTTACATTTGTTTTAGTACTAATTTGTATATTAAGTAGTATTATTGGTGATTTATCGTATGTTATATTTATACCTTTGGGAGCTTTATTATTTTTATATGGAAAGCGTAATCCTATGATAGGTATAATTACTTCTTTTGCTGCTTTAACTTGTGGCAGTGGTATTAGTTTGTTTTTAACTAGTGTTGATTCAAGTTTATTAACAATGACTTTATCTAACGCTCATATTATAGATAATGCTTATAGTATTTCGCCTTGGGCATTTATATTCGTAATGTTTTTATTGATAATTGGATTGAGTTTGCTACTTACTAGCATTAGTGAAAATTATATTGCTAAAAAGGTTCCAAAATATGAATTCCCAGAAGACGAACTGGAGGATGAATTAGTTTTAAATAAAAAGAAAATGCGCGGACTTTTATGGGCATTTACTTTTGGTTTTATATATTTGTTAATCTTTATTTATAATATTATTCCTGGGCTTCCTTTTTCAGGGAATTTGCTTGATTATAGTCAAACTTATTATATTGATAAGTTATTTAGTTATAATTCCTTTTTTAGTAATGGTTTTATATTTATTGTTGCTGTATTATTTGTTATATGGGGTTTATGCTATGGAATTGGTGCGAAAACTATAACTAATAATAAAGAATTTATAGAAGCTTTAGGTTATTCTTTAAATGGTATTGGCAAAATAATTGTAATGATATTTGCTGCATCTATTTTTATCAATATCTTTAAATATTCAAATATTGGTAGTGTAATAACTGCTGCTTTTACTAATTTGATATCACATTCTAATTTTAGTGCAATACCATTAATTATATTGTTGTTTATAGTTGTTGCTATTTCATCTTTATTTTTACCTAATGCTTTAAATAGTTGGCAAATATTTTCATCTGCAATTCCTTCTTTAATGAGTGTTGGTATTAGTCCTGAATTTAGTCAATTGATATTTAGATTAGGTAATTCATTAACTATTGGTTTAACTCCGGTTTTTGCATACTTCATTATTTATGTTGCTTTTTTAGCGAATTATAATCAGTCAAAAAAATCATTAACTATCGGAGAAGCTGTTAAATTTCAAATGCCATATGTTGTTGTTAGTTTCTTATTGTTTTTATCGTTTATTATAATTTGGTATATTATAGGCTTGCCTTTAGGCGTCGGTGCATCTGTAGCACCATAGAATGGGGGAATATTTATGAGTTTAAAAGCTGGAATTGTTGGGCTTCCTAATGTCGGAAAATCTACATTATTTAATGCAATTACTAAGCAGAATATATTAGCTGCAAATTATCCTTTTGCAACTATTGAACCTAATGTAGGTATAGTTTTTGTCCCTGATAAAAGAATAGAATTTTTAAAAAATATGTATAATCCATTGAGTGTTGTTCCTACGACATTTGAATTTACTGATATTGCAGGTTTAGTTAAAGGTGCTTCACAAGGTGAAGGTTTAGGAAATAAATTTTTATCACATATAAGAGAGGTTGATGCAATAGTAGAAGTTGTTAGGTGTTTTGATGATGCTAACATAACACATGTTACCGGTAAGACAAATCCTGTAAATGATATTGAAATTATCAATATAGAATTAGTTTTAGCAGATTTAGATGTGGTAAATAACAGACTTGGAAAAATAGAAAAAAAAGCTGAAACAACAAAGGATAAAGAATCTTTGTTAGAAGTTGAAGTATTAAGAAAATGTAAAGTTAATTTGGAAGCTAATATACCACTTAGAAGAATAAGTTTTGATGAGGAATCTTTAAAAATACTTAAAAACTTTAGCTTATTAACCCTAAAACCTATTATTTACGTTGCTAATGTTGATGAGGAATCAGTTATTGTCGGGGATAATGACTATACTTTACAAGTTAAATCTTACGCGAGTGCTGAGGGTGCTGGAGTTGTAGTTATGTGTGCCAAACTAGAAACAGATTTAGCTGGTTTAGAAAATGCTGAACGTGATGAGTTTTTAAAATCCGTAGGGGTAACTAATAGTGGTTTGGATAAATTAATTTTTGCTACATATGATTTATTAGGTCTTGCTACTTTCTTTACTGTTGGTAAAGATGAGGTTAGGGCTTGGACATTTAAAAAAGGGATGAAGGCTCCAGAATGTGCAGGTATTATCCATAGTGATTTTCAAAAAGGTTTTATTAAAGCTGAGGTTATGAGTTTTGATGATTTAAATTATTACAAAGATGAAAAAAAAGTTAAGGAAGCTGGAAAGTTGCGAATTGAAGGAAAAGAATATATAATAAATGATGGAGATATATGTTATTTCCGATTTAATGTTTAAAGGAGGATTATGAAAGATAATTTAATTAGTAAAACGTTTTTATGGATGTGTTTTGGGTTGTTAGTAACTTTTGCAACAGGTTACTTTGTATCTACCAGTAATGTAATGTTAGAAAATATTTATAATAGTTATGCTTATATAATATTTGTTATTGTAGAATTAGTTTTAGTTATTTTCTTATCTTCGAGGGTAATGAAAATGAAACCAACTACTGCAAAAGTTTCCTTTTTATTATATTCTTTTGTTAGTGGTTTAACTTTTGCATCAATTTTTGTTTATTATGCTGTAAGTTCTATAATTTATATTTTTCTTGTGGCTGCTATAACATTTGCTATAATGGCTTTGATAGGTTATACTACTAAATTAGATTTAACTAAAATGGGTAGTTATTTATTATTTGCATTAATTGCTGCTATACTAGTTTCATTTATTAATATATTCTTAAATAATTCGATGATTTATTTGATTGTATCTGTAGTTTGTGTTCTAATCTTTATTGGTATCACTGCTTATGATGTTCAAAAAATAAAAAATTTAGAACATAGTGGATTACCCGAAGAAAATTTAGCAATATATGGTGCTTTAGATTTATATTTAGACTTTATTAATTTGTTTATTCATTTATTGTCAATTTTTGGACGTAGCGATAATTAAGAGGTTGTTATGGATTTAACTTTAAAAAGAGTTATGGCATACTTAATGGATTTTTTATTTATTACAATTCTTGTATCATTTATTGTAAATATAAAAATTATTAATCCTTATTTAGATAAATATAGAGAAACTTATGATAAGTATAATAAGTTAATAATTGACGTTAATGAAAATAAATTAGATACTGAATCTGATGAATATAAAACAAAAATGGTTGATTTAACATATGATTTAAATAAATATAGAGTTGTGAGTGCATCTATATCTTCAATTTTATTTTTAGGATATTTTGGAGCTTTACAATATATTTTAAATGGTCAAACTTTAGGGAAAAAAATAATGAAAATTAAAGTTACTAGTGTTAGTGATAAAAAATTAACTATTTTGAATTTTTTAACTAGATCTGTTATTTTAAATAATATATTGTTTTCTATTATTTTAATAGTTGGTGTATATGTTTTTAATAAAAATAATTATTATAATTTGTCATTAATTATAACCTATATAGAATTGTTAGTAATGTCATTAATTGTTTTTATGATTGTATTAAGAAAAGATAATCGTGGATTACATGAGTTAATAACTAATACGAAAGTAGTTGCAGTAGATGAAAATAGTGACGTTGTTATAATTGAAAATCCTAAAAATGTAGAAAAAAATGTAAAGAAAAAATAGCTTTTAAAGATGGAAATTAAACCATCTTTTTTTAAAAAGTCTAATATATAATTGTCTCGTTTTTTGTGATGGCGTGTAGTTGACAAAATATAAAACATAGTTTACTATTTATACAGTAGTAATAATACGGAGGTTATATGAAAAATAAACGATTAACAACAACGATAGGGTTTTGGAGTTTTATTTTTGTTATAGCTATAGGCTTTAGTTATTTAAATAATTATGTTTGGGCTTCCACAGGACAAAAATTAATTTTTACTGGCGGAAGTGTTATTTCTTATTTTCTTTTTCTAGCAGGTTTTTATTTAATGAAACATTATAAGGAAAACCAATCTAAGGATTTAGCTTTTCAAAAGTCTTGGAAATATACATTTAATAGATTTTCTAAATTATATCCTACATTATTTGGTGGTGTTTTATGTGCTTTTATAGTAAGAAATTTTATTAATAAAACTAGTTTATTAAATATTTTCAGTGTTTTTATTAATTCTATTTGGGAGTTTTTAGGTCTTTCTCAATTAGGGATAGTAAATGCTTTAGAAATAAAAACTTTAACTTTTAACATAGTAGAAGGTGTTTCTTATATTTGGAATGCTCCTTTATGGGTAATGTCTGCTATTTTGATTTCTACTTTAATTTTATATTATGTTGTAAGTAAAAGTGAGGACTTTTTTGCAGGTATATTTGCTCCGTTATTTCTTATTTTAACTTATACTAGTATTGGTGTTACTGGAAAATTAGATTCTAATTTATTAAATTCTTTTGGCCTTTTAAATGGTCTTGCTAGAGTAATGTCTGCCATGATTATTGGTATGTATTTGTATTATTTTGTAATGTATTTTAAAAAGAAAAAGTTCAGTGAAAATGTGAAGCTTATTTTGAGTTTTTTACATGTTATTTTAGGTGTATTTATATTATATAATATTTATAATGGCATAAGTTGGAATGAAGTTACTAATTCTTTATTTGTTTTATTATTTTTAGGAATATTGTTGATTGATAAAGACTACATATCAGTTTTATATAATAAAAGTTCTTTATGTTTATTTTTAGGTAAGCTATCATATTATTATTATGCATATTTTATAATTTTTGTTTATATACTTGCATATATATTCCCTGAAATGAGTTATAATGCTAGCTTAATTTTTAATTTATTATTTTCTGTTTGTTGGGCATATATTATGTATGCAATGGATGATACTGTTATAACCCCTATTTTTAGGAAAAAACACATTGAATGATTAAGAAAAAAAGTATATTTCTCTTGATATGCCTTTGTATATTTGCTATAATACTTGCGAGTAAAAGGAATTACTCCTTGCTTCAATAGAAGCCGGAACGACCATAAGGAGGTGTAAGAATGACTAAATATGAAATTATGTTTATTGTAAAAGCAACTATGGAAGAAGATAAAATTAAAAAAGTTAGTGAAGATCTTCAGAAGTTATTGAATACAAAAACATCAAAAGTTATTGAATTCAAAGAAATGGGTAGAAAAAAATTAGCTTATCCTATTAAAAAAGAAATTAGTGGTTACTATTATGTAATGACTGTTGAAGCTGATAAAGAATCTATTCATGAATTTGATCGTAAAGTTTCTATAAACGAAAATGTTTTAAGACATTTAATCATTAAAGTAGAAGGAGAATAATTATGAACAAAGTAATATTGATTGGTAGGTTTACAAGAGATCCTGAATCAAGAATGTCACAAAGTAATATGGAAATTGCAAGATTTTCATTAGCTTGTAGTAGCGATTTTGCTAATAGAAATGGCGAAAGAGAAACTGAATTTATTAATTGTGTTGCTTTTGGAAGGTTAGCTTCTACTATTAATAGATATTGTAAAAAAGGGACTTTAATAAGTGCTGGTGGTAGAATAAGAAACAGCAGTTATGATGCTCAAGATGGAACTAAAAGATATACAACTGATATTGTAGTAGATCAAATGGAATTTTTAGGTGGACGCCAAAATAATGATGGAAATTCTACTGCTAATAGTATTGCTTATAGTCCTAGCGAAAGTGATAGTTCCGTTAATACAAGTAATATAGAAACTACTGATATTAGCGATGATCCTTATAAAGACTTTGGTGACGAATTTACTTTAAGTAGTGATGATTTACCATTTTAGTAAAGGAGGACAATAATGGCAGAATTTTATCGTAAAAAGAAAAAAATATGTCAAATGTGTGCTGGTAAAAGTGTTGATTATAAAGACGTAATGATTATTAATAAATATATTAATGATAAAGGAAAGATTTTACCTCGTCGTATGACTGGTGCTTGTGCTAAACATCAAAGACATATTGCAGAACAAGTTAAATATGCTAGATTTATGGCTTTAATACCATATGTAAAATAATATAGATTTTTCTATATTTGATGAAGTAAAGTAAATGTTGGAAAAATTTTAGAGAAAATACAAGTTATACAATTAATTTGTATTTTTTTTATAATCTTTTAGATAAAAAATAGTCTAATCTATAATTATCTTTATCACTAAAATTATTATTATCTATTTGATATTGTTTATAATATTTTAAATTGTTATCGGTAATTTTGTTTGCTTGATTTCTAAAATTACTAATAAATTTTTCTAAATTTAATTTTTTGTAAGTGGATTCACCAGTTTTAAATTTAT
>CASFPB010000012.1 GCA_949296605.1 uncultured bacterium | reverse complement strand
TTTGCATATATTTATCATATTCCTCATGAGCTTTCTTTAAAGCTTCTTCATGAGAAACAGTACCTTTTGTATGTAATATATCATTATGTGTCATTTTTAAAAAACTATCTAATTCATGAACCCAATCTTGCATAGTCATTGTTTTTCTTTTTAATGCATTTATTTCAGCAATGTCAAGATATGCGGACACTAATCGATTTAAAATCTGTAATTCTTCATAGCTTAAATAGTTTTTAGCAATTTCCGTTTCTTTTCTAGTGGGCATATCTCCTTTGAAATTTGTGAGTCCAATATTATCTTTTTTACTATCAACTCTATTATATACTATTTCAGCAGCAGTATTACTTGAAACGGCATAATGCATTTTATTTTGAACTGTCTTAAAAAAATTAATTGTAATTTCTTTTTTGGGATTATAATCAACTGAAGTTGCATATATATCTAGTATTTTTCTCCAGAAAACTTTTTCACTTGATCTTATATCTCTTATTTTATCAAGGAGTTCGTCAAAGTAAGGATCATTACCATTATTTTTAAATCTTTCTACATTCAAATTATATCCTTTTATTAAATATTCTTTTAATTTTTCGTTTGCCCAAATTCTAAATTTTGTACCTTCATTTGACTTCACACGAAAGCCAATCGCGATTATCATATCTAAATTATAATAATTTTTTGGTTTAGTAGAAAATTCGGAATTTCCGAATTTTCTCATAGTGTTTGTTTCCGATAGTTCATGCTCCGAATAAATATTCTTTATATGTTCATTAATTGTAGATTTAGCTTTATTATACAATTTACTTATTTGATCTTGAGTAAGCCAAATATTTTCATCTTCTAAGATAACTTCAACTTTAATATTATCATCTGATTCATATATCATGATTTTATTTTCTATTACACTATCATGTTTCAATTTAATCACCTTCCTCAAATTATAATAGAAATAACAATAGCAAAACCACTATTCTTTTTTTCATCACACAATTTAATATTAATATGCTTATTATTAATTCCTGTTTTAAAATAAAGCAATTTTACTATTTTTTCATTTCGTGTCATTTGGTACAATTTAGCCAATTTGTAAGTCCCATATATTCTTTATTTGAGTCTGCTCTATTATATATAATTTCTGCCGCAGTTTGATGCGTTATAGCATAGTGAAATTTATTCTGTATAGTCATATAAAAAGTATTTGCCACTTCACTATCTTTTACATAATCTATACTGCATTCTGCAAAAATATCTGTGATTTTTTGATAAAACATTCTTTCACTTGTTCTTATCAGTTTTATTTTTTCAAGTAATTCATCGAAGTATTCTAAATCGCCTTTATTTGCTTTTAAGAATCTATCTTCATTTATATTATATCCTTTGACAATATAATCTTTTAACAGTTTGTTAGCCCAAGTTCTAAATTTAATAGCAGTTTTAGAATTTACCCTAAAACCTAAAGAAATAATCATATCTAAATTATAATATTTTGTTTTATATTTCTGATTACCTCTATTCCCCATATGTTCCAAAATGGAACATGTGCTATTTTCTTCTAATTCTTGATCATTGTAAATGTTATTAATTTGTTTAGTAATAGCAGGTCTGCCAACTTTAAATAGTTTAGCAATCGATTCAGCATTTAGCCAAACATCTTCATCTTTTATTAATACTTCAACATTAAATGTTTCATCTTCATCACTATAAAATACAATATCCTGCTGCTGATTTACTAAATTACTCATTCCAATCATCCCTGTTCTTTTTATATTTTACTACAAGGGTTACAATGACGATATTACATTATTAACTCTCCTACTAAAGAGCCTTAAAAATATGATATTTTTATCATTTTTACTCAATTTTTACATAAAACGTGTAAGAATAAAATCTCGCAAACCCTTTATTTATAAAAGATTGTATAGGGAGGTTAAATAAATCGGTATCAAACAGTTGATATTTACTTTTTGGAAACTTTTTTCTTCATCAGTCATTTAAAAACCGCTTATATAAATCTACTTCATTATAACATAATTTTTAAGCAAAAGAAGAATTGAAATAAAACATATCCTATAAATTGTAACTTATTTTTCTCTATCACTAATAACCTTTTGATTAAACATTTCTAAGAATTCTTTTGAAGTAGACCAAGAATCAATTACATCATTAAAATTAACTAGTTTTGATAATGCCATTGCACAAATATACTCATAAGAACCTTGATTAGGACTTTTATAAATAATTAAATATAATGGTTTTATAGCATCTTTTCCCATATTTATAACTTCGTTAAATTGTTGACTATCTAACGTATATTTATACCATCCCGCACTTAAATAAAAATTTATATCTTCTTTTTCTTTTTGAGCAATTTCTGCACTTAAAGATTGAAGTAATGTAGAAATTTTTTCTAAATCTTTAGTGTTTACATTTTGAAGTAATAACTCTTCATTAACGCCATTTTCTGTTATTTCATTCCATTCCATATTTTCTTCACTATTTACTACGTTATTATCATTGATATCACTATTATTAACATTGAGTTTCAAGTTTTCTTTCTTTGTAACCTCATTTGCTATTAGTTTAAATACAACAACTATCCCAATAATTATAATTAATAATATAATTAAAATTTTCAAAATTCTTCTCTTATTCTTTTTCATATTACTATTTATTTAACCTTTCGCTCTATTATTTAATCATAGCAATAAATTATTATTTATTTTGAACTTTAAATATTAATTTTCATTTTCTATCTATTACCATATTTTATTTATCCCATACAAAATAGAACAATTACGATTATTCTTACATCCATTATTTGAATATCTAAAAAAGATATAATCATAATTATCATCTGCTTTAATATCTAAATATTCATGTGCATAACCATATGAATTTCTTGTATTAACCGCTTCATTAATAAAAGAATTATAATCAAATTCAGAAGATTTAACATAATTAAACAATTCTTCATTATACATTATAAAAATATTATAATTTAATAAATTTTCTCCATTATACATTCCATAGTCAATATTAAGAATATAACTAAATAAATCTTTTATATATAAAGAATCTTCATTATTTTCTAAAATATAAACATCTCCATATTTAATAAAATAATTAGTTTCTAATAAAATATCACTTACTTCATTTTCAAATTTTGCTTTATAATGCAATTGACTATATTCTTCATAATCAAATCTTCTTTCTACAATTTTCCCATCTTCCATATATGAATCAACAAAAATAACATCATCAGAAGTAACACTAGAATTATTTTTATTTGTAATTGTTATATAATAAACAAAAGTATCGGGAATATAATGCTTACCAAAACACGTAGCATCTATATTTGCACCACACAAATATTCTTGACGTTTTTTATTAATTAAAACATCCACTTCATCCCCCAAGTCATTGTAAATTACATTTTTTACATATTCTATTAATTCATCTTCACTCAAAGGATTATAACTTTCTAATTTTCCAACACAACCAGTCAAAAATAATAAAAGGGAACTAATAATAACTAACCTAAATTTCATATAAAACTCCAATATATTAATTATAATAAATTATTTCTTTATTTAAAGATTTTGAATAAAGTATCTCATTTTTTGTGCTACTTCCAATATATCCATTAACATTAACAACAAATATTGCATCAGATAACCTAATTTTTTCTTTATGTATTTTATTTAATGTCTCTATCTCCTCTTTCGTATATTTTGACTTATAATCATCTACTGGATATAGCGGAGTAATAACACTGTTACCTTTTAATGCTAAATCAATAGCAATTTTCATCATTTCATCTTTAAATTTTAAACTACCACAAATTGTTATTACTTTCATTATCATTTACCTCAACTTGTTTCCAATACATTTTATTATCATTGAAAATATAAGTAATTAAATCTAAATTATACATATAAGATAAATAAGAACGAATTGTGCTACCAACTAATACATATTGATTAGCATTCATTATTAAATTATATTTATCAAAAACCATCTTTAAAATATCATCAAAAGTTATTTCATTTATACATACATTATTTAAAAATTCTATAATTTCTCTTATCTTATTTTTATTAATATTTATTAAATTAGAAATATCATTAGTTACAATGCCATGAGAAGGAATAAATAATTTAGCATTTAAATTTGATAAAAATTCCAAAGTATTTAAATATTCTTTAACATCATAAATAAAAAATACATGATATTTATTAATTGTTTCTTCACTAAATAGGGAATCCCCTAAAAAGAAAACATCATCATCAGTTTTAATACCAATCATATCAAAAAAATGTCCTTTTAAAGAAACCCATTCTAAACCAACAGGTAAATTACCATCTATATCTGTAGCTTGTGATTCCTTAGCTTCCAAAAATTTATTTTTTAAATCTTTAAAAGGATAACCCCCATACAAAAAAGATGATTCTAAAAAAGGATATTTTATAAAACAATTTTCAACACCAAAAGAAAAAATAGAACAATTAGTCTTATCTTGAATATATTTATTACCACCGATATGATCTGCATTTGAATGGGTATTTATAATTCCTTTAACTTGCCAATTGTTTTCGCTAACAATTTTTAATATTTTTTTACCCATATCTTTATCATTGCCAGTATCAATTAGATATACAGAATTTTCATCTATTTTATATATTCCAATATTAGTATTATTTTTTATATAATATGTTTTTTCTCCAACTTTTACTAATTCCATAAATAAAACCTCAATATACAAGCATTACTTGCTTTCCTTAGACTTTTTATAAATCTCTATCCATTCATTTCTTTCTTTACCAACACTATCTATTTTTTTATCAATCTTATAACATAAAATTATCAAAAAAACTGGAATAATCAAAGCAATATAATGATACCAGGAAGTAATATTAATTTTATTTATAAATTCAACTACATATATTAAATATGAGATTACTCCTAACCACATTCCAATATAATTACGCATTGAAATTATTAACATAGATTTTTTACTTTTAGGATTTTTATATTTTATAGCATTAGTTTCATACTTAATAGACATTTTAGGTTCTAAATATACAATCATATAAGCGCTTATTCTTGCTACATTACTTTTATAATGAGCAAGTCTTGCACTAAATGGAATGATTATACAAAAGGAAATTAAAAATAAAAATGGAACTTGTAAATTTGCTGATATCGCAACAGTTAATATTGTTGCAACTGCAGTAACCATAAACGTTGCTAAGCTATTATCTCTTTCTATGCAACTTTGAATTTCATCTCTTAACATTTTGTATTCTTCTAAATCATAAGATTCCATAATAAAACTCCTTTAAATATTAGAATAAATTACTATACAGTTCCAATTTTACTAAATGGCCAAAATCTAAATACTACTTTACCAATTATTTCATCTTCAGTAATTGTTCCAAAATATCTTGAATCTTTACTAATAAGACGATTATCTCCTAAAATAAAGTATTCATTTTCACCTAAAGTTACTTGTTCATAATCACTAGTATCACCATATGCAAATTCATCATTATATTCTTTATCATTAATATAAATTTTTCCATTTTGTATTTTTATAGTTTCTCCAGGTAATGCAATAATTCTTTTTATAATTATCTCATTATCTTCTTTTTCATCTAATACAATTATATCATTGCGTTCAAATTTAGCCATTTTATATAAAAGCAAAATATCGCCATCTTCTAATGTTTTACGCATACTATTTCCATCAACTCTAACTGGAGTAGCAATATAAGTTCTAACAATAATTACTAAAAAAACAATAAAAACATATGGAATTAAATCCCTAATTATCTTCCAAAATTTCATTTTTTCTCCTAACCAAAATAAGGAAAGAATTAACTTCTTTCCTTAACTTTGTATTCTTTACGCATTCCTTTAATAAAGTTAAGTTTTGCTCTTCTAACTTTACCTTTTTTAACTACAGTAATTTTATCAATAGTTGGTGCATTAACTGGGAATATACGAGATACTCCAACAGTTCCAGATTTTTTACGAACAGTAAATGTTTCAGAAACACCACCACCTCTTTTAGCTATAACTAAGCCTTCAAAAGATTGGATTCTTTCTTTTTTACCTTCTTTTACCCAAACATCAACTCTAACTGTATCCCCAACTCTAAATTCAGGAACATCTGAACGAATATGTTTTGCATTAATCTTATCTACAAGATTTGCCATTTTTCTAACCTCCTTATTACTTTTACCTATAATCATAATTTATATCAGCGGATTATATACCTTTTTCTTTGGGTCTATTTGATTATAGCATAGGTTTTAAATATATGCAAACAAATTTTCTTTATTTACTTAAGTTTATAATCATCTATTATATAAGTTAAGTTTCTATTATCATTCACTACTCCGTATATAAGAATGTCAATATTTCTTTTTTTAAAACTTTCAATAACATAATCAGTAGCAATAATATCAAGCAAACATATAAAATCAAAATTATAATAACTATCACTATTTAATACATAATTTAATACACCTAGTTTATACTTGTTGGTTATTTTTTTTGTTTTTTTAATAACATTTGCATCAAATGACATAATCATTATATTTTTATTATACTTATTAATTAATTTAATAAATTTTTTTACATCAATATCAAAATCTTTTATTTCAAGCAAAATTATTTTATCAGTATTTATTTTTAATATATCTTCTAATTTAGTAACATTAACCATATCTTTATAAAATACATTTTTTACTAGTTTTCCTTTATAAAGAACATCATGATATAAAATAAATACATTATCCTTAGTAACTCTAACATCTGTTTCAATTCCAATATATTTATAACTTAATAATCCATCATATAATGCTTTATATGAATTATCACTTACATTTTTATTATATATACCTCGATGAGCAATATATTTCTTCATATAAAATTATATTAAAGATTATAATAATTTATTTCAAAATATCTCTAGCAGCCATAATACCTGTTGCAGCAGCAGTAACAATATTACCTGCCTTACCTGCACCATCACCAATAAAATAAATATTTTCCCCATTTACTTTCATATTATTATCTGTTTCAATTTCATTACTAAAAAACTTAATTTCTGGTCCATATAATAATGTTTCATCATTTGCAACACCAGGAATTATTTTATTTAAAACTTCTAATCCTTCTAAAATATTAGTTATAATTCTATGTGGTAATACTAATGCTAAATCACCAGCAACACAGTCTTTTAATGTCGGTTCTAAAAACCCTTTATTAATTCTATCTTGAGTGCTTCTCCTACCACGTTTTAAATCCTTTAAAGTTTGAACAATAGGTTTTCCACCACCTAAAGTATTAGCAATTTTAGCAATAGATTCCCCATATTCACGTGTATTTGTTACAGGTTCAGTTAAATTAACTTTTGATATAAAAGCAAAATTAGAATTATTACTTTTCTTATCCTTTAATGCATGTCCATTTACACAAATATAACCATAATAATTTTCTTTTGTTACATATCCACCAGGATTAGTGCAAAAAGTTCTTATTTCATCATCATATGTTCTAGTTTTTATAAATATACTAGGATCATATATTGTTTTAGTTATTTGTTCAAGTATTTCTCTTCTTACTTCAACTCGAACTCCAATTTCAATACTTTGAGAAACATATAATAAATTATGTTTATCTGCAATTTCTTGAACCCATTTTGCTCCAGTTCTACCTGGTGCAATTATTATATTTTTTGTATCAATTGAAACTTCTTTACCTTTATGTTTTCCAATAAGTTTATACCCTTTATCATTTTTTTCATAATCAAAAGCATCAAAACATTCTAAAACTTCAACATTATGTTCCTTTAAAAAATTAGTAAAATCTGTAATATATCCTGGCAATTTATCACTGCCTAAATGTTTTTGCTTAATCACCAATAAATTAGCTCCACATCTAGCAACATTTTCTTTAATTTTCATTGCTTCATTCATATTACTAGGGTATACATCACTATCCATACCAAATTTATTAAATATAGTCTCAGTATAATCTATTAATTCATCAGCTTCACTAATACTTAAATATTTATATAAATTACTTTTACCTAATTTGGGTATAAAATTTAACTTACCATCAGAAAATGTTCCTGCACCCCCAAAACCAGCCATAATATTACAAGGATTACAATTAACGCATGGTATTTTCTTTTCATTCATTGGGCAATGTCTATTACATGCTAAAAATCCTTTATCAAGTAAAACTATTTTTAATTTAGGATTATTTATAATCAACTCATATGCAGCGAATAATCCAGCAGGACCAGCTCCAATTATAACAACATCCTTCATATTATCCCTCCAAATTTTTTAACATTTCTAATTCATTTGCTAACGTTTGTCTTTCTTTTTCTATAAGTTCCTTCGGAGCCTTATTTAAATATCCTTCATTTGCTAACAAATTTTCTCTTCGTTTAATGCTATTTTTTAAACTTTCAATTTGCTTCATCTTTTGTTCTTTATCAAATTCACTCAAAACATTATCATAATAAATATCTAAATCATAATTTAAATATTTAACATTTACTTTTGCTTTATCTTCTTTTTTAACTAGTCTTTTATCAGCAATCTTTAATACTTTAAATATTAAATCATAATTACTATCATTATTAATAGAAACAAAATAATCTTTTCCTATTTTATTTTCTAATTTTATATTTCTAAATAATCTAATAAACTCAATTTTATTATTAATATCTTCTAAAGAATCTTTATATATTTCCTTTTTATTAAATACTGGATATGAACTAATCATTATATTTTCTTCTTTAATTGGCAACATATCATATATTTCATCAGTAACATAAGGCATAAAAGGATGTAACATTTTTAAAATAGAAGTTAACACTTTTAATAATACTGATTTTGTTGTCCAATCATTTAAACTAAATTTAGCAAATTCAATATAATTATCACAAAAATCATTCCAAATAAAACTATAAAGCTCGGTTCCCGCAATATTAAATTCATAATGTTCCATATTTTTTGTTACGGTTTTAATTAAACTATTCAATTTAGTTAATATCCATTTATCTTCTTCTTTTAAATTATCTAATGTATAATTGTCTTTATTTAAGCTTTCAATATTCATTAATACAAAGCGTGAGGCATTCCACAACTTATTAATAAAATTCCAAGTAGAAGCTACTTTTTCTTCATCATATCTTAAATCCATACCTGATGCAGTTGATGTTGATAAGAAAAACCTTAAAGCATCTGTTCCATATTTTTCAATTACATCCATTGGGTCAACACCATTACCCAATGATTTACTCATTTTTCTTCCTTCTTTATCTCTAATTAAACCATGAATTAAACAATCATTAAAAGGTCTTTTACCTGTAAAATGTAGTCCTTGAAAAGTCATTCTATTTACCCAAAAAGGAATAATATCATAACCAGTAACTAAAACATTATTAGGATAGAATTTATCAAAATCTTTTGTTATTTCTGGCCAACCTAAAGTTGAAAATGGCCATAAAGCACTACTAAACCAAGTGTCCAAAACATCTGGATCTTGAACCCAATCATCCCCCGGTGGGACTTCTCCAACAAAAACTTCATCACCTTTATACCATGCAGGAATACGATGTCCCCACCAAAGTTGCCTTGAAATACACCAATCATATGTAATTTCCATCCAATGATTCATAATTTTTTCAAAACGTGCTGGAACAAAATTTACTTTAGTATCTTTATTTTTTTGATTTTCTAATACTTTATCAGCTAAAGGTCTCATTTTTACAAACCATTGTTTTGATAAATAAGGTTCAATCATAACACCACTACGTTCACTATGTCCTACATTATGTTTAATTTGTTTTATAGATATTAACAAACCTTCTTTTTCTAAATCTTTAACTAATTCTTGACGACAAGCAAACCTATCTAAACCATTATATTTTAAAGCGCCTTCATTCATAGTTCCATCAGGATTAATAACACAAATTCTTTCTAAATTATGTCTATTACCTACTTCAAAGTCATTAGGATCATGAGCTGGAGTAATTTTTACAACACCAGTTCCGAATTCAGGATCTGCATGTTCATCCCCAATAATAGGAATTAATTTATTTACGATTGGAAGCCTAACCATTTTACCAATTAATTTATTATATCTATCATCTTTAGGATTTACAGCAACTGCCGTATCACCAAATAATGTTTCAGGTCTAGTAGTTGCAACTTCTAAATAATCATCAGTTCCTGCAATATAGTATTTAATATGATAAAAAGCACCTTCAATTTCTTTATAAATTACTTCTTCATTTGATAAAGCAGTCATTGCAACAGGATCCCAATTTATAATTCTCTCTCCCCTATAAATTAAGCCTTCATCATATAAAGTCTTGAAAACATAATTAACAGCTTTATTTAAACCTTCATCTAAAGTAAATCTTTCTTTAGAATAACATAAAGATAAACCTAACTTTGCCCATTGTTTATGAATATTTTCTGCATATTCGTCTTTCCAATCCCATGCATATTTAAGCCACTCATCCCTAGATAAACTTCTTGGATTAATCCCCATACCTTTTAATTTAGCGTCTACTTTTGCTTGGGTAGCAATACCAGCATGATCCATACCAGGAACCCAAATAGCATTATATCCTTGCATTCTTTTAAACCGAATAATAATATCTTGTAAAGTTGTATCCCATGCATGACCTAAATGTAATTTACCAGTAACATTTGGTGGTGGTATAACTATTGCATAAGGAGGTAATCCATCTCTTTCTTCAAAATAACCATTACTTAACCATTTTTCATATTTGTTTTCTTCAACTAATTTATGATTATATTTAGTTTCTAACATTACTATCATTCTCCTTTAATATTTAATACAAAATAAAAAGGATGGCCCAAGGAGTCCTTTATGACGTTACCATCCTTTATTTTACTTAACATGATTTTAAAGCATCGCTGCATATGTTTTTCTACTTGCAACCTTCAAATAACTTTAATATTAGTTTACACCAACCACTAACTCTCTAAAATTAATAATTATTTTACTCCTCAAATATCTTCAAAACACAAATTTATTTTATCAAACCAGCTCAGATAATTCAATAGTATAATACAAATTATCATCTATTATAATTTCAACACTACTTTCTAATTGATTGAAATATATATTACCATAACTTGGCAAATTTATACTTTTTAATGGACTACTACTACAATCACTATAAATATATAACGAATTATTACTAATTAAATAAATATAATCTGAAACAGCATAAACACCACTTTTATTAACAGAACTTAAATATTCTTGATTATTGTAATCCATTATGTGATAAGTATCATTTTCATATGAAATGTAATAATTACTATTAAAATCTACTATTTCAGAATTAAATGCTTGATAATCAGAAGTTCCATCACTATTTAAAATATACCATTCTTGATTTGCCATTGAAATAAATTTAGATGTATCAAGCACCCCATTAACAATATGACTAGGTAAAGCAATATAATCATAATCAAAATTTATTTTTAATTGAGCTGCATTTTCATCAATACCAATAACTCCCCATTTATTATTATTTGATACTATTAATACAAATTCTGTATGCTCAACATTATAATTTTTTATTGCATCATATCCACTTATAGTTTTACCTGAAAGTAAATTATATATATAATTTTTATTATTTTCACCAATTAAAGCAAAATTTTTATTTAAAACAACTGGTAATTTATAATCGCCATTTTTAAAATAATTTGTATGATATTCATTATCATTAATTTCCGTTTCTACTTTATAACAATTAGCGCATTCATAAATAGATACTAATTCATTATCTAAATAAAAATATACTTTATCATTATATATTAAATCATGATTAGGATTATCATCTATTAAAGCATTTTCATCTTTTGTAAACTTACGATAAGTTCCTGCAATAGTAGCAGGTAAAAAAACTGCAAGGAGAACAATTATAGTAATTAATGTTTTTTTATCTTGCATTTTTTCACCTATCCTATATTTATTTCAACAACTTGTTTTTGGCCACCATAAGTATATGTTAACACTAATACACTACCATTAACCCCATATTTTATTTCATTAGCACAATCTTTACCATCAATAACTATTTTTTTACCTTCAGCTAAATTTACATTTCCCTTTGCAAAAGTAAATACACCAACATTATTATTTTTATCAACTGTTATATAATAATTTTTTTCTAAAATAATATATTTATATTCATTACTTACAATACTACCATCTAATTTATATATTACATAATTATCATTAGATTTTACTAACAAATAATTATCTTTATAATCAACTATTTCATTTTTAGTTGTTAAACCTTCAGTAATTTCATTGCCTTTATTATCGTATAAATGATATGTTCCATCACTTCGTTTCATTAAAATATAACCATTAACATTTTTAGCAGAAACATTAGTATTTCCATCATCATCTTTAAAGGCAATTAATCCACTAACAGTATTTGATTCAATATTTATTAAGCCATAAGAATCACTAGTATTTTTTGCAAGAACAATTGTTCCTCCAGTTTCAACAAAATTAATATCTTTTTCATTGTTATAAAATCCAGCATCAACTTGTTTATATGTAGCTAACTTTTTATTTTGTTTTAAATCCCATAAAATAATATTATCATTAGCATTAGGACTTTTTGTATCAGCAATAAATACAAATCTTTCATTATATATAGGTAAATATCCTAGATTAGTATCTTTTGAATTATTTAATATAGCACTTTCCTTTGCTAAATAACAATTAGTTAATGATGTAGTTGTATTGTCAACTGAATTAGCATAATTACATGCATAACTACCCAATAATTCTTTTTTATCAACATCTTTATAGAAATATAATTTTCCTTGAAAATAACTTATATATTCTTTATCTTTATTATAATTTCCCTCATTTAAATTTATATAAACTATTTCATCATCAAATTCCAACATTATTTTATTTTCTTGTAAACTTGCATTAAAAGCTTCTTCTTTACCAGTTTGATATAAATCATCATTAAATATTAATTCAGTATTATATTTTGAACTACTAATCCTAATACCTTCTAAATTTAATGGATTCATTTCACTATCAAAAGCATATAGCTTTTTACTTTTAGCAGCAATTATATAATTACTTACAAATCGAATATAGTCATATTCTTCTTCATTTTGTCTAATACCTTGATAATTATACACATAATAATCTCCATCAATCTTAACACTTATATTTTTATCATCATAATTCTTAATTTCCCCAGGAATATTTTTAGTTATTTCACTACCATCCATATCAAGTAAAATATAATTATTATTATTGGCACCAACTATATATTTTGAATCACTAATATATCCTAAGTAATCATAATCAAAATCAATAGCATTTGTTATTTTATCACTTTCAAATTTTAATAAAGCATATTCATTATCCAAATTTTTAACAATTACATATTCATCATTTACTTTTTTTACTAAAGAATAATCTTCAACTTTTTCTTCATCAGCCATATTATATAAAATTATATTTCCATCTTCTCTTTTTGTATTATCATAAATAAAAACATAATTATTAGCTAAAATATCACTTCTAAACTCAATTTGGACTCCATTTTCATATACATTTTTTGGAACATCAAACTCATCTTCATTACTATAATATGCAACATAACATAAATTTTCATTTTTATTAGTGCATTCATACTTTCCTAGTTCATTTTTATTTTCATCGATAAATATCAAAGTTCCATCTTCATAACGATAATTATCATTTTCAACAATTACTAATGGTTCTTTGTTATCATTATTATTAGCATTATCCTTTTTAAATAGAAAGAAATATAATAAAACACCAACAACAGCAACAAATAAAACAATTATAGTCACAATTATTATTATTTTTTTCTTTTTACTTAAATTCTTCCATTTACTTTCTTTTTTTATCTTTTTTTCTTTGTTATCTTTTTTATTTTTATCATCGTCTTCTACTTCATTTAAATCATATTGTGTATTATTTATTTCTTCATTTTCATCAATTTCAATTATCTCATTACTAGCTTCTTGATCATCTTTTACATCCTTTAACATTTCTTTATCTAGCATAACTTACCTCCATACTATAAAAAAATTATAGCATAACTTATTAATTTATTCAATTTAAAAGCGAGCATTTACTTATGCTCACTTATTATCTTTTTTATAATATCAATTAATTCTAATTCATTAGAATATTCATAAAAATTATTTGATACGGTTTTTAAAGATGAACTATATTTAAAACCTTTTTTATATATACAATATATTTTTACATTATCATCATTTGCCCATCCTAATTCAATACCTAGCCCAGTTGATGGCTTACTAACATCAGCAATAATCATATCTAGATTTTTGTAAAAAATTCGATTATTGTTATTTTCCTGTTTCCTTTCATGAGGTAAAATCAATTCATACTTAGATAATTCATTACAATTTTTTAATGGATTATATAACTCATTTATAAAATCAATTTCTCTTGAATGAGCAATATAAATTTTTAACATTTTATTCCTATTATTTATTTTTAAAATCTTGATACCAAGAATTTAATTTATCCTTTGCACTATTAAATAAACTACTTCCAACATCCCCTATAAAAGAAACTGCATTTTTTGTATAATAAACCAACTCATCTTTAGATTTAATTATTGCATTATAATCTTCTTCTCCAAGTTTTTCTTTAAGAAAATTACTAAAATTATTTGCACCATTTTTAATAAGCTCACTTGCTTTATTAAATGCATTACTAGCCTTTTCACTAATAGTTTCTTTATATCCTGGGATCTTTTCTTCAATGGCTTCATCTATTTTTTGAGCAATTTTTAATACCTCTTGCTTTCCTTTATCTGTTAGTTCATCAAAAGTTACTCCATTTATCTTTCCATCATAAAATATAAAATCAACTATATTTATAAATGTTGCTTTTGCACTATCTGAAAAACTTTTATCATTACTAGAAGAATTATTTATTTCAGATAATGAACTATTTAATGTTTGAATTACAATTTTATCATTACTTGATAATGTTTCTTCATTTAAATCATTGTTACTTTTATTATCTTTAAAATTATTGATTATTTTATTTTCTTCTTTTTCTTTTATTTTATCATTATTATTTTCTACTTGCTTTACATCTTCTGTATTTTTATTATTATCATTACTTTCAACATTATAAACATTCTCATTATTAAGTATAGAATTTTCTAAATCAGTATCATCAATATTTACATTATTTTTGCTTCTTACATCAGTAACATTTATTGATGTCTCACTTTTTTTAAAAACTTTATCTTCTTTTTTAACTAATAATAATATAAATCCTGTAGTTATTATTAATAAACCACTTATAATAATAATTTTTTTATTTTTAGAATCTTTCATATAAAACTCCTTTTAATCATATTAAAAACTATTACTAATATAGTATATCATATTATTTAAAAAAAGTCTTTATTTCATACTCCCATAGTTGTAGTTTCAGGAAGCGTAGATCCTCCATCAATAACAATTCCTTGGCCCGTTATATAACTTGCTTCATCACTTGCAAGGAATGCCGCTAACTCACCAATTTCTTTGGGATTAGCTAAACGTTTTAATGGTATAGCATTAGCAATACCTTCAATAACACTATTTGGATTATCTGGATTACTATCCACTGCCATTGAATCAACCAAAGGTGTATGCACATATCCAGGCATTATCGCATTAACTCGTATGTTTTTAGATGCTAATTCTGCTGCGAGACTTTTAGTAAATCCTAAAACAGCAGCTTTACTTGTAGCATAAGCAACTTCTCCTGGATCAGCTACCATTGGACCAGTAACACTAGATAAATTAACAATAGCACTACCACTACTTAAATATTTTAATCCTTCTTTTGTAACATTCCATGTGCCTTTTATATTAATATCAAAATGAAAATCTCTTAATTCATCACTCATATTTAAAAAAGAATCTAATTTACAAATACCTGCATTATTAACAATAATATCTAATTTTTTAAATTTATTTATGCCTTCTTCTATTGCATTTTTTATAGCATCTTTATTTCTAATATCAACATTTATTGCTAAAACATTGTCATTATTCAAATCTTTAACAGATTCATCTAAATCTAACACAATAACCTTAGCTCCATACTTTAAAAATACATCAACTATACCACGACCTATTCCTTTATATCCCCCAGTAATTAAAGCAACTTTATTTTCTAATTTCATTTTATACCTTCTTTCTAAATCAATTATATAAAAAAAATATTGTTATTTAAAGAAGTATACATTAAATTTACACTAATGTTTTTTCTTTTTAAATAACAATATGAAAACAAGTAATATTACAAAAGAGCAACAGCCAATAATTAATGGAGCCACATAACTAGGTAATTCCTCTTTTACTTCTAATGGTTCTAACAAATAGTCATAATTAACAACTGTATCTGTCTCTTCTTTATAAACGAGTAAAGTATATGTATTAATTTCATTATCCTTAATAACCTGCAAATACACCTCATTATTTCCAGGAACTAAAGATTCATTATCAATAATATTTACTATATAATCACTATCTACATCATATTCTATAACTAGCTTATCTACATTTTCATCAATATTAACTGAATATATATTATTATAAATATCAAATTCCGGAGACAAAACTCCATTAATAATTTTTAAATCATTTAACACAATATTCAACTCCTATAAATAGGATAACCAAATATTATTAAATTATTTTTATTAAAATTTCATTCATTATATAAATTTTTTGAGGATTTATAAATATATATCCCTTTTTCTTTATTAAATCTTTATTTTTTAATAATTGTTTTAAATTATATACTTCTTCAATATCCATATTATATTTATTTTTAAATTCTAAAATATTAATACCTTTAAGTTTTCTTAAACCTAACATTATTTCATAATCCATTTTTTCTTTTAAACCTAATATTTCTTTTTCTAAAACATAATTACCTAACAAATATTCTTTTAAGTTCTTAGTATTTTGATACCTTATATCATCAATATAACCAGAAGCACCTAAACCAAAGCCATAATATTCTTCATTATTCCAATATACTAAATTATGTTTTGACTCATAACCAGGTATTGAAAAATTGCTAATTTCATAATGATTAGCATTACTCAATTTTTTAGAAATTAATTTAAACATTTCATAATCTAATTCTTCCTCAATATAACTGACATTTTTGGAAGAAAGCTTAGTATGATCTTCTAATATTAAACTATAAGTGCTTATATGAGTAGGATTCAATTTTAAAAATAAATCTAAATCTTTTTTCAAATCTTTTAAAGTTTCACCAGGTACAGCATACATTAAATCCAAATTAATATTATTAAAACCATATTGGTGACATAAATCTATTTTTTTTAATGCGTCTTTAAAATCTGCTCTTCTTTCCATAAATTCAAGATTTTTTTTATTAAAAGATTGTATCCCTATACTAAGTCTATTTACTTTATTATTTTTTAAAATTTCTAGCAAGCCTTCATTGATATCAGATAAATTGCATTCAAAAGTAAATTCTTCTAAATCATTTGTATTAAAAACGCTAATAATTTTAAATAATCTTTTTAACTCATCAATACTTAAAACGCTAGGAGTTCCTCCCCCAATATAGATAGTTTTAATAGGATCATCCATATATCTATCTTTAATTTCATTATTTAATCCTGTTAAGTAAGCCCCAACCCATTTTTCATTATAAATAAATTTACAAAAATCACAATAAGAACAAATATTTTTACAAAAAGGAATATGTATATAAACAGATTTAGTCATGATCTTTGCCACTGATCCTTTGATGATTTTCTATAAAAATCCATCAAAAATTCAAATTTCATTTGTAAATCAGGATAATTAGGTAATATTTCTTTTAATCTTCTACTATACACTTTTTTACTTATATGAAACGTATTAAGTAAACTTTGTATAGTTAATGAATATTTTATTTGATATTTAACAATCATTAAAATCTCTTCATCTGTATAACTTGAACCTAATTTGTGATTGTTTTTCAAATTTACTACACATGAGTCATCTATCTCACTTAAAATAGCAATAAATAATTTTTTATTACGATATCTAAATGCTCTTAATAATCTTTCATAAAATTTTACAAATTTTGCTTTTGCAACATCTTGAGTTTCGCAATAATGTTTAAAAATAAAATCAATATGACTTCCTAAATTACCATTTGCAACAGCTAGGTTATTATAAAGTATTTCTTTATCAATTCCTAAAAGTTCCTCTAATGTTTCAAGACTTAATTGAAATGTAAGAACACATAATGAAACAATTTGTTTTCTTTTTGGTCCATTAGGAAACATAATTTCTAAATTTTTACTAATTTCTAACATATGCTTTCTCTACTTACTTTCTTAAACTATCAAAAAATTTATCTTCTAACATATTTGTTAATAAATCATGCTTTTTTTGTAAATCTGGATAATTAGGCAATAATTTTTGTAAACGCGCAGAATAATTTCTTTTACTTATATTTAAGATTTTTCCCAATTGATTATTAGATAATAAATATTTTATTTGATATCTAACCATTGCTAATATTTCTTCGTCACTAATACGTTCACCAAATTCGTGATTTCGTTTAAACCTTACTATTTCTCTATCATATAATTCTTCTAAAATACTTTTAGCAAGTTTTTCATTACCATATTTTATTGCTCTTAATAATCTATTAAAATAAGTAATAAATCTTTCTTTTGCAACACCTGGAAGCTCACTATTAAAATCAAATTCTTTTTTAACTATTTCACCAATATTACCATTACCATATACATATTCATCATATAAAGTTTTTTTATCAATACCTAATAAATATTCTAAATCGTCCATACTTAATTGAAATTCCAATATAGCCATTGTAATAAATCTTTTTCTAACTTCCTCAGTTGGAAATAATTTTTCTAACTTTTCTGCAATTTCTGTCATTTTATTCACCACCTAAAACAGCTAAAAATGCTTCTTGAGGAACTTCGACTGCTCCTACCATTTTCATCCGTTTTTTACCTACCTTTTGTTTTTCTAATAATTTTCTTTTACGTGAAACATCTCCACCATAACATTTTGCTAATACATTTTTTCGCATAGCACTAATATTTTCTCGAGCAATTACTTTTGAACCTATACTTGCTTGAATAGGTATTTGAAACATTTGTCTAGGAATTAACTCTCTTAACTTTGTAACAATAGCTCTGCCTTTAGAATAAGCAAAATCTTTATGAACAATTACACTTAAAGCATCTACTGCCTCACCATTTAATAAAATATCCATTTTAACTAAATTACTAGGTTTATATCCACAAAGTTCATAATCAAAAGATGCATATCCCTTTGTTGTGCTTTTTAATTTATCATAAAAATCATAAACAATTTCAGACAATGGTATTTCATAATGCACATTTATTCTTGTAGCATCAATATAATCAATAGATTTATAAATACCTCTTTTATTTTGACAAAGTTCCATAATTGCACCAACATATTCTGATGGAGCAATAATATTAGTAAAAATATATGGTTCTTCAATTGTTGCAATTTTTACTTTATCAGGCATTTTATTTGGAGAATCAACCTCAATTAAACTTCCATCAGTTAAAGTAACTTTATATATTACGCTAGGACTTGTAGCAATAATGCCAATGTTAAATTCTCTTTCTATACGAGTAATAATTACATCCATATGTAAAAGACCTAAAAAACCAATTCTAAAACCAAAACCTAACGCTTCACTAGTTTCGGGTTCAAACCTCAATGCAGCATCATTTAACTTAAGTTTATTTAAAGCATCTTTTAATTCTTCATATTTATTAGATTCTGTTGGAAATATTCCAGAAAAAACCATAGGTTTCATTTCCTTATAACCTTCTAAAGGCAAATCAGCTTCATTACCAATAACAGTTACAGTATCACCAACAGAAACAGAACTAATATCTTTGATAGAAGCAGCAATATAGCCAACTTCACCACTGCAAAGTTCTTTATATTTAACTTCATTTGGAGTATAAACGCCTAATTCAACTACTTCAAAAACACTATTAGTTGCCATCATTTTAATTTTATCTCCAACTTTAATTTTACCATCAACAATTTTTACTAATAAAATAACTCCTCGATAAGAATCAAAATGCGAATCAAATATTAATGCTCTAGTTTTTTTATCTTCATTAATAATCGGAGGCTTAATTCTTTCTATTACAGCATCTAAAATAGATGATACCCCTTCTCCAGTTTTAGCACTACACAAAATAATTTCATCTTCTTTAAAGCCCAAAACATCCATTAATTCTTTTTTAACTTTAGGAATGTTGGCATTAGGTAAATCAATTTTATTAATAACAGGAATGATAACTAAATCATTTTCCATTGCTAAATATAAATTTGCTAACGTTTGTGCTTCAATACCTTGTGCAGCGTCAACAACTAAAACTGCTCCTTCACAAGCAGCTAAGCTTCTACTAACTTCATATGAAAAATCAACATGACCAGGTGTGTCAATTAGATTAATAATATAACCATTATAATCAAGTTTTACAGCATTAAGTTTAATAGTAATGCCTCTTTCTCTTTCCAAATCCATACTATCTAAAAGTTGATCTTTCATTTCTCTTTTAGAAACTGCCCCAGTTATCTCTAATAATCTATCAGCTAACGTGCTTTTACCATGATCGATATGGGCAATAATG
Source organism: uncultured bacterium (assembly GCA_949296605.1). GTDB lineage: Bacteria > Bacillota_I > Bacilli_A > RF39 > UBA660 > Onthocola_B. The sequence goes on along the minus strand of CASFPB010000012.1, from coordinate 22,031 downwards.
GAAAAATTTCTAATTTTTGCATCCCTCATAAGCAACACCTGGTAATATTATACAACAAACTGTTAAAAAAACAAAACTTTTAGTGCATCCCAAATTCCACCAAAACCATTAGTTAAAAAAGTTTGAACAGATTCCGTAATTTTATCTCCTAAATCAGTCATTTTATTAGAATAATCCTTATTTTCTTCTTTTATGTAAGTATTTATATCTACTTCTTTACCTTCTAAAACATCTTGTTCAAAATCTTTTATTGCATCATTTGTTAATGCTACTTTATCGCTTACTTGAGCTTCATAATAACCACTAATTGAAGCTATATATAACCCTAAAAATATTAAAAATGAAATAAATAACAATCTTAAAAACCAATTTTTCTTTTTCATTTATTTTCCTCAAAATATTCATACAATACATCTGCAAACAATTTTAAAATATTGTTTACTTCTTCAACATAATTATATTGTCCTCCAACCTCAATAAGTATCGTGTTAGGACTAAAATCTTGATTATAAATTCCATTGACCCCTTTTCCTTCTTTTTGCAAAACACCTCTACTAAGTGAAGGAGAAATAGCTTTTATTTTTTCATTTAATGCATTTGCTAATTCTAAATTTTTCTCATATCCATCATGTTCTTTACCTACAACAAACATTATTTTAGCATACTTTTTTCCTTCTAATTCCACAGTAGTTGCCTCATAACTAGCAGAATCTCTATGTAAATCTATAAAAAAACACAATGATGGATAATCTAAAATTGCCTGTTCAAGTAAAATCCTACTAGCTTTATAACTGCTTGCATATTTCCAACCATTTGTATTTAAAACATCTACTATACTATTTTCTTCAACAACAACAGAGATGCCTAAATCTTCTAAATATTCTTTTAAAATATGACTAGCTAAATACACAGTATTATTAATATTAAAATCTTCAGACAAATTACTACGATAATTTTCAGATTGATGACTATTAAAAATATATACATAAGGATCACTATTATTTTCTTTTTCATTATCATCAATTGTAGAATTAATAGGAAGTTCTAACTGAACATCATTTAATCCAGAATTAAAATTTTTAATACCAAATGAATATTTAAGCAAAAACTCTGTACTTGATAAATTAGTTATATCCTTTAAATCATAATTACTAAAACTATCATTTACCAAATAAGACATAAAAGTATTATTATTAACATTCAATTTTATGCTGTCATAAAATATTTTAAAAAATAAAACAAATGCCCAGATTAAAATTAATGAACATAAAATAATTTTAAAAATAATTTTTGAAAACTTTTTCCTTGGTTTAAACTTTGCTTTCATTTTTATCACATATATATAATATATTATTTATAATAAATAATATGTCGAAAGACTAAATAATATTAAATAATTTTCAAATTATATTAGAAAATTAAATATTTATATATTTTTATACAATTTTTTTTATTTTTGCTTGAAAAAAAAAGTTTAATATACTATAATCTAATTGATGTCCTCGTAGCTCAGCTGGATAGAGCATACGCCTTCTAAGCGTACGGTCAAGCGTTCGAATCGCTTCGAGGACACCAATTATTGACTTTAACTACTAATTTTTAGTAGTTTTTTATTGTAAAAAATTAACTAAAATGATAATATAATTTTAGAAAGGAGTTGTTAGAATGAACTATGGTTATGGCTATAATGACATTTATGGCGTTTCAAATTCATTACAAGGAATGGCTATTTGGACAATTGTAGCATTCATATTATCTATTATTGGAGGAATTTTAGTATATTTTTTATTTATTAAAGCAAATAATAAATTAAGTGATAATTTAAAAAAATTAAAAGATCTTCTTGATTTTAAAATAATGTTAATTGAACCAATTTTAAAAATATTTTATTTAATTGGAACAATATTTATAATATTATTTTCATTCAACTTTATCACAATTAACTTTATAACTTTCCTATTAGTCCTTATTATTGGTCCAGTAGCAATAAGAATTATTTATGAAGCATCATTAATATTAGTTATGATATGGAAAAATACAAAAGTAATTAGTGATAATACTACAAAAGAAAAAGAAAAAAATATAAAACATAATGAATCAAAAGAAAGCTAAAAAATAGCTTTTTTTTTGCTATAAATTACGTATTATGTTAAAATATCTAATACAAATTGAGGGAGTAATTATTATGAATGAAAATTTAATTTTTTATCAAAATAACGTCTTAAAAAAATTAGTAGCACTAGCAAATGATACACTTAATAATTATAAAGAATTAGAGCATTTAGAACTATCTAGTAATCATCAAGCAATAGCTTCTCAAATAGAGAAATTAAAAGAAGCCATTGATAATGAAAATTCATATTATCTAAAATTAGCTAATGATAAAGATTTAATATTAGCATTATTAAAAAAATTAGAATATTTTAATAATGTAAGTAATGATTTTACATTGACAAAAAGTGAGAATAATCAAATATATACAAGAATATCATTAAAATTAAATGAATTAATTACAGAATTTTTAAAATCTAAATCCCCTCAAATGTTTAGTATATCAAGCAAATTTGAAATATATTCTCAATTTCATTTTGAAAATCTAATATTGACGCTTATTTTATTTGAATTATTTATTCAAAAATATTCATCAATTATTCCAAAAAGCAGTTTTATAAATATGAAATTTACATTTTCATTTATGTTTCCATATGTTGAAAACTATTTATTAAATAATAGTTTAAATATTCCTGGTGAATTAATTTCTACATTAGATTGTTTAAAATCAAATATAAAAGGTTTTACTGAAATTTCTTCAATCGCACAAGTAAAATTTGAACAAATTAAAATATATATAAAAAAAAATAAGTTATCTATATTAGAGTTACTACACCTAATATTATATATGAAAATATTAACTTATTATAATAATGCTTTATTAAATAATTTAAATAATGTAATTGAAAGTATAGATATTGATATAGAGATTAAAAACTCAATTAAAGATTTTATTTCAAATATTGATATTTCTATGCACATTCAAAAATTAACTATTATGCAATAAAAAAAGAACATATTATGCTCTTCCTGAATATTTTCCATCTTTTGTAGAAATAATTATTTTTTCGCCTTCATTTATAAATAAAGGAACTTTTACAGTATAACCTGTTTCTATTTTAGCATCTTTACTTGCATTAGTAGCAGTATTACCTTTTACTGCTGGTTCTGTTTCAATAACTTCAAATTCTATTTTTTCTGGTAATGTAATACCTATTATTTCTCCTTCATAAAAATCTATATCTATTTCAAGACCTTCTTTTATAAAAGCAATACTATCTTTTAAAATAGATTCTGGTATTTCAATTTGTTCATATGTTGTAGAATTCATAAATACTAAGGAATCGCCCATTTTATATAAATATTGAGCTTTTACTTTTTCAATATGAGCCTTAGTTATTTTAATATTTGTATTAAATGTATCTTCTGTTACAGCACCTGTTCTTAAATTTCTTCTTTTAATTCTTACAAAAGCCGGTCCTTTACCTGGTTTAACATGTTGAAATTCTACTATTGTATATAGATTTCCATCCATAATAATGGTCATACCATTTTTAATATCATTTATATTTATATCCATTAAACTCACTCACTCTTTCTTTATTTTTTTTCTTTTGCAATTTGAGTCTTTCTACATTTTGGACAGTATCTATTTATTTCAAGACGATCCGGAGTATTTTTTTTATTTTTACTAACAGGGCGTAATTGAAAACCACAAACAGAGCATCTCATAGTTACTTCACTACGATTTTCTTTTTTTGCCATAAAATTCCCTCCTTACTAACAAGTTCTCTATAATTATATCAAAATTTTTATAATTTTCAATAAAAATAGTTAAATTTTATAGTATTTTCCTAATAGTTTTCACTTAAATAATTAGTTATATCTTTTGTTATTTTACTAGCACCATAATACATTGTATCATTAGAACCATTGTTATGGGATATATTAGGTGTTATTACTACTACACTATATTTGGGGTTATCTGCTGGAAAATATCCTGCAAAAGTTGATGAAATAGTTGATACATCTACTACTCCATCATTATCAGAATCATAAAATGATTCACTAGTTCCAGTTTTACCAGCTGCATTAATTTCTTTATTAACATATATTTTTCCTGTTCCTTCACTTAATACTAATTTTAATCCTTCTCTTATTCTATTTAAATATACATCAGCTAACGCAACTTTATTTAAAACATTAACTTCATTTTTTAAAATAATATTATCATTATCTTTTATTTCTTTCATTAAAGAAAGTGATATTCTATTACCAGTTGCAACGCTATTAATATATTGTAAAACCTCAACTGGTGTATATGTATCATATTGTCCAATTGCTAAATTTAATAATAAATCATCAGCAACAGTTGATCCAATAATTCCAACTGATTCATTAGGTAAATCAATTTCTGTTTTTACTCCTAAACCAAAACTTGCTAACATATCTCTATATATTTCAAAATGCGTTTCATTAGCATTTAGTTTAACATTCGGTTTATATGTATTTCCCGTAATACCAATAGCGATTAAATATTGATAATAATTAGATGACATAGCTAAGGCAGTTAAATCATTTATTTTTCCTAATTTTTTAAAACTACACTTTTGAGGAACTAAATATAATTTTACACATCCATCATTTATATATTTTCCCATTTCAATTAAATTGTAATCATAACCCACTGCAATTGTTGCAGCTTTTACTACTGAACCAACAGTAAATGATTTATTTATATTATTTAAACTTATGTCACTCCATGAATCATCGCTATTATGTCTAATTCCAGCAATGGCAATAATATTACCGGTATTTGGATTACTTACTAATGCATAACTATCTTTATAATAGTCTGTATTTGGATATTTTTTTCCTAATAATATTTTATCTTTTAGTATTTCTTCAACCTTTAATTGAATATCTATATCTATTGATAATACTAAATCATTTCCTCTTTTTTCTTCATTAATTATAGTTAAAGTATTATCATTATTAACTAAATATTTAGCTTTTGTTCCTTTTAAATATTCTTCATATTGGTATTCTAAATAACTTAATCCTACTACATCTGTAAGTTCATAACCATTATTTAAATATTCATTTTTTAATTCCTTAGGTATACTTCCTACTCTTCCTAATATATTTTTTAAAGTATCTTCATATAAATATTTTCTTTCCCATGATAACTCTCCGGTAACTCCAGGTATATTACTTTCAATAACTTTTGCATATTCTTCTTCAGCTACATTTTTTAAAATTTCTTTTTTACTATAATTATAACCTTCATTCATTAAATTATATATATAAGCAGCTTTTTTATCTATATAATTAAAGTTTTCTAACATTTCATCAGTTATTCTTTCTCTTTTTTTATTTTCTAATTCATAATTTGTTATCTTTCTTTCATTTAAAAGTTCATATTCATCATCAGTTATCAATTCCTTACCATTATTATTTAATACTAGCCAAAATTCTTTTAATTCTTCATTATTTGCTTCTTTTATTGTTAAAATATTCGCTAATTTATATGATATTTCAATTTCTTCATTTTTATCAATTTCTTTTAACTTATTATAATAAATTGTTTTTACTCCAACATTATCCACCAACACTTTACCATTAGTATCTAATATTCTTCCCCTTGGTGCACTACTTCCATTTACATATATTACTGTCTTTTTTTCTAAAATATTTTCATAATAAACAGATTTACTATATATAAAAAACAATCTTATAGTTAAAATTCCAAACAATAAACATATTATAATATAATATTTTCTTTTACCATTTTTCATATTATTAGTATTGTTTTTTAAAACTAATTCATACAATATATTAGGTGATATGCATGTATAATATAATTGAAAGATATATGAATATGTTAAAAAAAGAAGACGTTAACAATTTTGCCATTAAAAAAAATGTATTTTTATCTGAGAGTGAGTTAAATTTTACTTATGAATTTTTAAAGAAAAATTGGCAAGACATTTTAAAAAACCCTAATGTATTTGATATAAATCGTTATAAAAACCAATTTAGTGAAGAAAATTTTTACAAAGTTAAAAAAATTTTTGATGAATATTATCAAAAATTTAAATCATTCATATAACTTATTTACCTCTTCTTCTAAATTAGGATTAAATTTTTTACTTTTTATCATATCTATTTCTATTTTATATGGAGGATATTCTCCAATCCAAGGTGTTTCTAATATTTTAGGAACACTTTTTAATCTTGTATTATAAATAACATTAATTAAGTTTTCAAATCCTATTGTTCCATAACCTAAATTTGCATGTCTGTCTTTATGTGTTCCAATTTCATTTTTACTATCATTTACATGAACACATTTTATTTTTTCAATTCCTATTTTTTCATCAAATTCATTTAAATATTCATCAAATTTTGATATATCTATTCCAGAATCATTTAAATGACAAGTATCTAAACATACTCCAACTTTTTCCTTTAAATTAACTTTATTTAATATTTCATTTATTTCATATGTATTTATTCCACATTCTGTTCCTTTTCCAGCCATAGTTTCTAAAAGTATCATTGGCTTTGTATCTATGGTAATTATATTATTTATAGCTTCTGCAATATTATTTAATGCTTCCATTCTATCAATTTTTAATGCATTGCCAGGATGCACAACTATATAATTAATTCCCATTTTGGTAATTCTATTTATTTCATTTTTCAAAAAACTAATTGAAAAATTCCAAGAATCTTCTTTTTCTTTATTTGCTAAATTAATAATATAAGGTGCATGACATATTACATTATTAATATCAATATTATTTTCTTTCATATATTTTATTGCTTCATCAGTTAAATCATCTTTTATATCTTTTCTAATTGTATTTTGAGGAGCACCAGTATAAAACATAAATGTATTTGCTCCAAAACTTACAGCTTGTTTAGCAGAGCCTAATAATTGCTCACTACCAAAATTAACATGTGATCCTATAATCATTTTACTTCACCATAAAAATTATAACAAAAAAATAGCTTTTGTAAAAGCTATTAAATTTTTACGATAACTATTTATATTTTTTTATTCCCAATCTGAACCATCATTTTTACAACTCAATTTAGCATCAACACTAGAATCATAATCTTCAACATGAGCTTCTGTTATATCATAGTTATTGTATGGGTTTTCAGCAGTTCCATCACCAGAAACTCCTTTATTTACAATCATTAATGAATCAGATTTATTCAAATATACGCGATAAAGATATATGTTTCCTTGTTTTTTAACAACAACTTTTCCTTCATAGCCGTTTTCAGGATTTAATTCTGTTTGACCCGCATCGTATAATTGTTTTATTGTTACACATGCAACCCCACCCTCTGTAGTAGGTAGCCCATTTCCACCAACTAAATTTTGACTCATATAATATGACTGAGCTGCATCAATTGCTCCATTTGCTTCAATTGCAAATGATGATCTTCTGGCCTTTGCCATTTGTGGTAATACTGCATTTACAGCAATTAACATGATTATTGCTAATACTACTATAACTGCTAATAATTCTATTAAGGTAAACCCTCTTAAATCTTTCATATTATTTTTCATTTTTTGTATGCACCTCTCTATGTTTAAATATTACAATAATTTTTATATTTAGTCAATATTTTATCATTTATTTTAACACACTTAAAACTGAATTAATCATTTCCATATTATCCATTACATTACTAATTTTATCAGTTACTCGTTCTTTATACTTAAGCTTCATATTTTCTACAAAATTTTTATAATCAACTATCCCTCTATTTAAATCTTTTATATAATATGAGTTTTCTTTAAGACGATTATAATCCTTAACATTTGATCTAAAAGCCATTTGTAAATACTTTTCCATTAATCCTCAAAAAATTTATTTAAAGGCCTTGGTGAAACTGGTCCTTTATTTAAATTATTGCCTAAATTTGATGGAGGTGTTTTTTTAGTTAAATCTTGCACAAAATCTATTGCCTTTTGAGCAGTATTAATATGACTTTTAATTGAATCTACATCTACACTTTTAACCATATTTGTAATTTTACTTATACTATCGTTAATACCTCGATCATTATTTAGTATATATTTACTCCATACAGATTCATCTTCTCCATATAAATCATATAATTCATAAAATTTTTGCCATGTCATTTCACCACTTTGAACATACTTTATTAATTCAGGTTTTGTTCTAACAAATCTTTTAAATTCTTCATTTTTCATATAAAAAATCACCTAATAAAGTTTATGATTTTACTAAGTGATTTTTACTATATTTTAAAATCTTCTATATTAAATGTATCAAAAGATAACTGAGTATTTTCTTTCTTTTCTTCTTTTTTATCTTCTTCTATTTCTACACTTTTATTTATTAAGTTTACTTCTATTGGTTTTAATGCCCATACATCAACATTTTTCTTAGTTATTTGACTTCCTGTGCTAATTAAATCCATTATTGGTATTTCACTATTTTTTAATTCACTTATATCATTATCTGATTTTATTATATTAATATCTTTACTTGTAGTTAAATAAGCAAAATTAACTTTATAATCTTTTGTTTTAACTTTTTTATATAACATTGAACCTTTTTTAGCTCTATTAGAAATAGTCAATTCATTTAACTTAATTCTTTTACCAGTTTTATAATTAGTAAATATATTTAAATATTCATATTCTTCCATAATTGAACTAGCACTTACTACATAGTCATCTTTTAAATTAATTCCTTTTACTCCACTAGCTTTAACTCCCACAGTTGGAATTTCATCAGTTTTAAATCTAAGATAAAAACCATTATTAGTTATTAATAATACATTTTCTTTTGCTATTGTTACATTTACAAGTTCATCATTTTCTTTAAGCTTAATTGATGTCATTGGCTTAGAATATCTCGTAACTTCAAAGTCTTTTAAAGCAACTTGTTTAACTAATCCATTTTTAGTAAACATTACTACATTCTTAGTTTTATCTTTTAAAATCATACTAGATATTATTTTTTCATTTTCTTTTATAACTATTGTATTGCTTATATGTTTTCCTAATTCCTTCCATTTAGATTCTGCTAATTTATGAATAGGAATATATAAATAATTTCCTAAGTTTGTAAACAATAATAAAGTATCTAATGTTGTAACAAAATATTTACTTCTAACAAAATCGCCAGGTTTTAATGTAGTTTCTTCAGTTGATGAATTATAGCTTTTAAAGCTTACTCTTTTTACATATCCATCATTTGTAACTACTACAACTACTTTTTCATTTGGTATCATTTCTTTAATATCAACTTTAATATCAGTTACTTCATCTCTTATTTCTGTTTTTCTAGGTGTTGCATAATTTTTCTTTACTTCTCTTAATTCACTTTTCATTACATTTTTAAGTTTATTTTCATCATTTAATATTTCTTCACAGTCTTTTATTAATCCTTGATATTTTTCACATTCTTCTTCTAATGTTACAATATCTGTATTAGTTAATCTATAAAGTTGCAAAGTAACTATTGCTTCTGCTTGTTCAAAAGTAAATCCATATTTATCTACTAAATTATTTTTAGCATCCCCTTTATTTTTACTACTTCTTATAGTTTTTATTACTTCATCTAATATGGATATAGCTTTTATTAAACCTGTAACTATATGATAATTTTTTTGATAAAAAGCTAAATCAAATTGTGTCCTTTTAATTATTACTTCTTTTTGATGAGCAATGTATGCATCTAATATTTCTATTAAACCTAGAGTTTTTGGTGTTCTATTAACTATAGCAACCATATTGTAATTGTATGATATTTGTAATTCTGTATTTTTAAGTAAATACTTTAATATTAATTCTTTGTTTGCGCCACTTTTTAAATCAATTACAATTCTTAGGCCTTCTCTATCAGTTTCATCACGAACTTCTGCTATACCTTCTATTTTTTTATCAATTCTAATACTTTCTATTTTACTTACTAAATTCCATTTATTTACATCAAATGGTATTTCACTTATAATTATTTGATCTTTTCCTTTTTCTTTTTTAAATTCATATTTACATTGAACTATTACTTTTCCTCTACCAGTTTTAAATGCATCAATTATTCCATCTTTTCCTTCAGCGATACCACCAGTTGGAAAATCCGGCCCTTTTACTATTTCTAATATTGTGTCTAAATAACAATTTGGTGAATCAATTCTTTTTATAGTTGCATCAATTATTTCACCTAAATTGTGCGGAGGAATGTTTGTTGCATAACCTGCTGATATACCATTAGCACCATTTACGAGTAAATTTGGAAATTTTGCAGGTAAAACAGTGGGTTCTAATAATCTATCATCAAAATTTGGTGCCCATGCAACTGTTTCTTTATCTAAATCTTTTAATAACTCTCCACTAATTTTAGCAAGTCTTGCTTCAGTATAACGATATGCAGCTGGTGGATCTCCATCCATTGAACCATTATTTCCATGAATATCTATTAAAATATTACTTTGTTTCCACCATTGCGACATTCTAACCATTGCATCATATACAGATGAATCACCATGTGGATGGTATTTACCTAAAACATCACCAACAGTTGTAGCACACTTTAAATAACCTTTATCCCAAGTATTTCCCATTTTATACATTGCATACAAAATTCTTCTTTGAACTGGCTTTAAACCATCTCGAACATCAGGGATTGCTCTATCTTGTATTATTTCCTTAGCGTATTTAGCAAACCTATCCCCCATTATTTCTTCAAGGGAATAATTCTCAATTCTTTTTAAAATATTTTCCATTGTATCACCAATCCTAACTTAAATAGCTCGATAGTTATCTTCCATAGTAAATACCACATTTTCATTAATCCATTCTTTTCTTGGTTCTACCTTATCTCCCATTAAAACATTTACTCTTTTATCTGCAAGTGCAGCATCAGTTATAGTTACTCTAATCAAACTTCTAGTTTCTGGATTCATTGTAGTATCCCATAATTGATCTGGATTCATTTCACCCAACCCTTTATATCTTTGAATTGAATATTTTCCAGTATTTTCTTTTTTTATTTCCTCTAGTTCTTCATCAGTATAAGCATAATATCTTTTCTTTCCATAATCTAGTTTATATAAAGGAGGCATAGCAATATAAAGTTTCCCATTTTCTATTAAAGGACGCATATAACGATAAAAGAATGTAAGTAATAAAATCTGTATGTGAGCACCATCAACATCAGCATCTGTCATTATTATAACCTTATCATAATTAGAATCAACTATATCAAAATCTTGCCCAACACCTGCTCCAATTGTATATATAAGTGTATTAATTTCTTCATTTTTCATTAATTCTTCAATACTAGTTTTCTCACTATTAATAACTTTTCCTCTTAATGGTAGTATTGCCTGAAATTTTCTATCTCTTCCGCCTTTTGCAGAACCACCTGCTGAATCACCTTCTACTAAAAATAATTCGTTTATTTTAGAATTTTTACTTTGAGCAGGAGCAAGTTTGTTTGATAAATTTCTTTCTTGTTTATTTTTAGTTTTACCATTTCTTGCTTCTTCTCTTGCTTTTCTTGCTGCTTCGCGAGCTATTTTACTTTTCATTGCTTTATCAAGTATACTCATAGCAACTTCTTTATTTTCCTCTAAATAAAATTTAAGTGATTCATAAATAACGCTTTCTGTAACGCTTCTTGCTTCTGGTGTTCCCAATTTACCCTTAGTTTGGCCTTCAAACTGTAAAAGTTCTTCTGGTATTTTTAAACTAATTATTGCAGATAAACCTTCTCTAACATCTGCTCCATCTAAATTACCATCTTTTGTTTTAAATATATTATTGTTTTTAGCATAATCATTAAAGGCTTTCGTTATACCAGTTTTAAAGCCAACTTCATGAGAACCACCATCAATTGTTTTAACATTATTTACAAATGATAATATATTTTCATTATATGAATCAGTATATTGCATTGCAATATTTACTTCAATATTTTGCTTTATTGCATTAAAATTTATTACTTTATGCAAAGTATTTTTTCCTTCATTCATATAATCAATAAAACTAACAAGGCCATTATCATAATGATATTTTACTTGTTTTTTATCTTCTTCATCAATAACTTCTATTGTTAAACCACTTAATAAAAATGCACTTTCTTGCATTCTTTCACATATTGTTGTATAAGAAAAATTACAATTTTTGAATATTTCAAAATCGGGTAAAAATCGGACAATAGTTCCTGTTTTATTACTTTTTCCAACAGTTTTTAAAGGGCTTTTGACTTTTCCTCCGTTTTCAAATTCTATTGTAGATATTAATCCATCTCTATAAATTACAACTTGCATTTCTTTACTTAAAGCATTTACAACTGATGCTCCAACACCATGAAGTCCTCCACTTACTTTATATCCACTTTCACTAAATTTTCCACCAGCATGAAGAATTGTATAAATTACTTCAGGAGTGCTTTTTCCAGATTCATGCATTCCAATTGGAACACCTCTACCATTATCAGCAACAGTTATACTTTTATCTTTATTAATTATTACTTTTATATAATTTCCATAGCCATTTATTACTTCATCTATTGCATTATCAACAATTTCCCACACTAAATGATGTAGTCCCCTTTTATCTGTTGAACCTATATACATACCAGGTCTTTTTCTAACAGCTTCTAAACCTTCAAGTATTTTAATAGATGATTCATCATATTTTGCCATTTTTTATTCACCTAGACCATTATAACAATAAATTTCCCTAAAAATCAACAAAAATAAAATAGTCAATATCATTTATTGACTATTATAACTTAATTGTTATTACTTTTTAAACTTGGCAAATCAATATCATCAATATCATCATCTACAATCGTAAATAACTTTTCACGTGGAGCTTCGACATTTTCTTTTATTTCTTCATTTTTTTCTTCAAAAATTGGCTTATTTTCTTCTTTAACAGTATTATTTATCGAATCTTCTTTATTTACAAATACAGAGCTAAATATTTGAGGCCCAGGTTTGTATGAATTATTTTCAATTTTTTCATCTTTTTTTTCTAATTCAGGAACTTTTATTTTATTAAACTCATTTTTAATACTTTCTAATTCATTCAAATCTTTTTCTAATCCAGCTTCATCAAAATTAATTTTATTTAATTCATCAAAACTAATTGGTTTACTTTCTTCATTATCATCTAATAAAGGTTTCCTAATATTCTTTATTTCTGTTTTTTCAGGTAATACAATATCATCCTCTACTTCTTTTTCTTCTTTTAAAATAGGTTCAAATATTGTAACATTAATATCTGGTTCATTCGCATTATTAGGTAAAGAAAATGTTTCTTTACTAGGTTCATCATTATTTTCAACTGAATATATATTATCGGCAACTTTTTGAGTCTCTATATCTTCAGCCTCACTTTGTTCAATATTTTCTTTTACTTCCAATTTTTCTTTTTCTTTTGGTTCTTCTTTAAATGCATCAACATCTATCTTTTGTAATTTTCTAGTTTCTTCTAATTTTTGATCTCTTTTTCCAAAGAATAAAACTACTACAAAAAGGATAATTAATACTACTAATGCAATTGTTAAATATAAAACAAAATTATCGTTTTGATATAATTCATAGATGAAATTCATCATATTAAATACACCTCTTTATTCTTATATTTTCATATTATCAAAATATGCATAAAATGTAAATAATTTTGCAAAAAATTTACACTTTATATAAAAAAAAACAAGTTTTGCAATAAACAAAATTTATTTAAATCTATTCATTTGTTGCATTACTTGTCTAACTTGTTTTTGACTAGGCTTTCTTCCCATACTACTCATCATAACTTCAATCATTTTTTCATTTATCGGAGGATTTTTTTCTAATTGTTTTTTAAATAACATTCTAGTAATTAAAAATCCTATTATTATTCCTATAATTATTCCTATAAATAAATAGAGTATTAATTGCCAATCCATAATAATCACTCCCTATAAATTTATTTTACTATATAATTTTATTTTTAACAACTTATAATCTAACTAATTCTTCTAACCAAAAATAATCTTTATTTTCAAAGTCACATGCAAAGAGTTCATTTAATGGCAAATATTTACGAATATTTTTATTTATTATATTAGTTTTTAATAATATATGACTATTCTTTATTTGAATATTTGTTTCTTCTTTTCTATATTTATTAATAATTTTATGATTATCCCCTATTTTCATATAAAAATCATTATCTTTATTTTTATCATATATTAATCTATTATATTTCATTTTATCTATTGGAGTAATTATTTGATCTAACAAATCTTTTCCATAACCAACACTTGTTTTATCAAGTAAATAAATTCCTTCAAGAGATTTGAACAAATTATAGGGAGATTCTTTCATTAGTAAAGTCATTTCTCTATTAATTTTAAAAACATAAAAAGTCCTCATTTCATCACCAAAGTAATGATATCAAACAATTTATAAATAATTTGTTAAATTATGTCGATATTTATATCTTTTGCTAAATAATTTGCAATTTTTTCTAATATAGTATTTTTATCTATTTTTAAATATTTAATTAATTCATCTGTTTTTCCACTCATACCAAACTTATTAACTCCAAATATATATTCAGGTTTACTTGCAAATCGATTCCATATTAAACTAGAGCCAGCTTCAATTACAAAAGTTGGAACCTCTTTAGGTAATAATTGTTCTTCATATTTAGAATTTTGTTTCAAAAATAATTCCATTGATGGCATAGATACAACTCTAACATCTATCCCCATTGTAAATAATTCTTTTGCTATATCCATTGCCATTTCCACCTCAGAACCAGTAGCAATTATAATTCCATCAAGTCGATACTTTTCTTTTCTAATCATATAAGCACCATACTTAACAAATTTTGCATTAGTATTTTTATTTTTATTTCTCTTTTCTTTACTAATAATTAACGCAGTAGCACAATTATTTTTTAAAATATATTCCCATGACCCCATTATTTCATTTATATCTGCAGGCCTAAAAGTTATAAAATTTGGTATAGTTCTAAGCATTGTTAGTTGTTCTACCGGCTCATGGGTTGGACCATCTTGACCTACATAAACAGAATCATGCGTAAAAATATATGTAACTGGCAAATTCATTAATGCAGACATTCTTATCGCAGGTTTTAAATAATCACTAAATGCTAAAAATGTTGAACCAAAAACTTTTAAATTAGATAATGCCATACCATTTAATATTGCTCCCATAGCATGTTCTCTAACTCCAAAATAAATATTTTTTCCAATTCTATTTTCATCACTTTGGATACTAGATTTATCTAAATTTGTTTTACAAGATGATGATAAATCGGCAGAGCCACCTAGAAAAAATGGGCTTTTAGGAGATATAAAATTCATAATTTTATGATTACTTTCCCTTAATTCTTCACAATACTCACTACTTATTTTAAATTTTGTATCATCAAAATCTATCACAAATGCATTTCTTTCAAGTAAATTTAGCATCATATTTAAACCAATATTTTCGCTTTCTTTAATTTCTGAAAATTCTTCTTCCCATTTTTTATAAATTGGGCCAACCCGATTATTAATATTAGATTGTAAATTCAATAGTAGCTTATTATCTACATTAAATGCTTCAGTTTCTATTTTATATTTAATTTTTATATTTTTTATGTCTTCACTACTTAAAGGTTTACCATGAACTTTATTAGTTCCTTCAAGAATAGAATCCTTTCCTATTGTTGTATGACATATTATTATTGATGGTCTTTTACTTTTTTTGGCTATTCTTATTGCTTTAGATATTTCATTATAATCATTGCCATTTTTTACATCAATAATATTAAAATCCAATGCTTCAAATCTTATAAATATATCTTCTGTAAAAGTAATATCAGTTTTACTATCAAGACTCACTTTATTATAATCATAAAGCAAAATTAACTTGTTTAAATTTTGAGTACTAGCAAATGATAATGCCTCATAACTAATACCTTCCATTAAATCTCCATCACCACATAAGCAATATGTATAATAATCTATAATTTCACTATTTTTTTTCTCAATATTTGATATTGTATTTAAATACCTTTCAGCCATAGCCATACCAACTGCTATTCCAATACCTTGCCCTAATGGTCCAGTTGATGCATCCACTCCTGGTGTAACTCGATATTCAGGATGACCTGGTGTTAACGAACTTAATTCTCTAAAATGTTTAATTTCTTCAATATCTATATCATAACCAGCATGATAAAGCATTGAATATAATAATGCAGAGCCATGTCCTGCAGACATTACAAATCGATCACGATTAATCCAATTTGCTTTACTAGGTATAATTTTTAGATGATCCTTATAAAGTGCATAAAGCATTGGAGCTGCTCCCAAAACTATTCCAGGATGACCACTACCAGCTTTATTAATCATATCCAATGCTAAAACTTTAATACTATTTATTATTTCATTATCTATTTTGCTCAATTTTTCACTTCCCTTATTTTTTTAATAATATCATAATTAATTAAAAAAATAAATATATGAAAAAAGTATAATGTTTTTAAACACTATACTACCTTTGAATAAAGCAAAAATTAACAAAAAATATAAATGCGGCTCCAATTGTTAATGGTGCTTTATATTTTGCACATTCATAAAAAGCTACAGCTTTATCTGATATTGTAACTATCCAACTCCCTATGTTTTTAGGAATAGTTTTAGTCATTGGAAACATATGTGAAACTATTATATTTTCTTGTATACTTGATATTTCAAAATTATTTTTAGAATTATCAAGTGCTTTTTTCGGATGATTAATAAAACTGTTGCCGTTTACTTCTGAACTTTTAAAAAAGTCGTGTAATAATGCAGCCCTAGTTATTTCTTTATAATTTTTTACCTTCATTTTTTTACAAGTATTATATGTAAGACGAGCAACATTTAATGAATGATCTAGTCTTGATATTCCATGATGAATTTCATATTTCAATTCTATAAAAGCCTCGTTTTTTAATATATCACTAACTATATTGTTAAATTCTACTTCTTTATTAATTGTCATTTATAACCTCACATTAATAAATTATATCACTTTTTTAATATTTTTGAACTAATTTTGTTTATTTTACACTAATTTAATGACAAGAATTATTATATATAACAATTTATTCAATTTTAAAAATACTATAATCTATTATTATTTGAATTATATTTTATTCCAATTTATCACTTTTTCCTATATTACAATCATGACAAAGAGTTCTTAAATTTTCTTCAACTGTTTTCCCACCTTTTGATATGGGAATTATATGGTCTACTTCTAATTTCACACCATCTGCTTGTGTCCTACCACATATTTGACATTTAAAATTATCTCTTTTTAATATTTCATATCTTTTTTTAGGTGTTAAAATTAATCTTTGATATTCTTTTGTTTGTTCATAGTTTGCTTTTTCATCTAAATACTTTAACACATCTATTACTGTTTTTTCATCTCCATTATAATCAGTAAAATATTTATTTCTTCCAGCTGGAGAAACATAAAAAATTACAATTTTAATATTAATTTTAATTGGCAAATCAATAGTTGTCCTTTTACATAAAAAGTCTTCAATTTTTAAATAATTTTTTTTAGATAAAAATATATATTTATTTTTTTTATAACCTAATCCAGAATATTTTTCTTTTGTTAAAAAAATATTCGTTTTGTATTTCTGATATAAAATTTTATTTTGATTTAATAAATTTATCAAATTTTGCCAATAACTTTGATTATTACTAATAATATTACTTAAATAATTAAAAATCGAATTATTGTTATTGTTATTTTTATATTTTTGTAATGAATTGCATTCAAATTCAAATTCGTAATCTGTATCTAGAGTATAAAATAATGATTTATAATTATTATTTATATTTTCTATACGTTCAATTATTTTATTATTTTTTTTAACTAAATATACATTAACCTTTTTTATTATATAATAAACTGCAATACCATATAATATACATATTGAACCTAATAAAAGAAAATCTGGTAACTTCATTTTGAACTCCTTTTACTATATTAAATTATATATTCTTTTTTAAAATTTGAAAAGAGATTATTTTTTTATCTTAGTTTATTTTGAAATTTGTGAAATGAAAAAATAAATTCCAATTTCATCAAATGAAATTAAAACTGAATTATTTATAATATTTTTAATGTTTAAATACTTCTTCGTTTATTAAATAAAAACAATTCTATTATGTAAATTAAAAAGAAGCAATTTAATTGCCTCTTAAAAATTATTTCATAACTGATTTAATACATTTTTGATTAATATAAACATTAATGAAATAATTATATTTTTTCAACTAAACAGCTGTATATCCGCCATCTATAGGAAGTATTACCCCAGTAACATAGCTTGCTTCACTACTTCCTAAAAATATAGCACCAGCATTAAGTTCTCCTTCATGACCATATCTTCCAACAGGAACAGTAGATTTCATATATTGTGTAAATTCATCAGTAACTAGCGTATCATGTGTAAGTTCAGTATCAAAATATCCCGGACAAATTGCATTACATGTAATTCCATATTTTGCAAGTTCTGCAGCAACTGCTCTAGTAAAGTTTATTACTCCACCTTTACTTGTGTGATATGCAACTGTATCCATTGCCATATTTCCAACCATACCATACATTGATGCAATATTTATAATACGACCATAGTTATTTTTTTTCATTATATTTGCAAAAGCACGTGTTACATAAAATACACTATTCATATCCGTATCAATTGTAAATTGCCATTCTTCATCAGTCATATTTAATACGCCATTATTTTTAGCACTTCCAGCACAATTTACTAATACATCAACTTTGCCAAACTTTTCTTCAACTAGTTTTGCTGCTTTATTTATCTCATCGACATTAGTAACATCACATTTTATTGGTAATGCTTCAACTCCCATACTTTTTATTTCTTCAGCAAAATCTTCTAATCTTTCTATTCTTCTAGCCATCAATACTATATTTGCCCCCATTTGAGCAAACCCTTTAGCCATTTGCTTTCCTAATCCAGATGATGCACCAGTCATTACTACTACTCTATTTTTATAATCAAACATTTTATCTCTCCTTATATTAATAAAAGGCAAGAAGTTACTTGCCTTTTAAATTATTTTGTAACATTTTTTAATATAACTGTCTTTGTTCTAGACATTTCTTTTAATGTTGTCATTATTCCTTCATTTCCTATTCCAGAATATTTCCAACCACCAAATGGTTGTTCAAATGATCTAAAGAAACTTGCACCATTTATAACAAATCCACCGCATTCCATTTGTTCACTAACTTTAATAGCTTTATTAAAATCACGTGTAACAATAGAACCTGATAACCCATAAATAGATTGATTTGCTATTTTAACTGCTTCTTCAATTGTATCAAAACCAATTACAGGAATAATTGGTCCAAAAATTTCCATGTCTTTAGCAACTTCCATATCCTTAGTTACATTATCTAAAATAGTTGGTTCATAAAATGCACCTTTTCTTCTTCCACCATAGGCAATTTTTGCACCTTCTTCAACTGTTTTATTAACTTGTTTTTCTACTTCAATTGCAGCTTCTTCACTAATTAAGCATCCGATATCAGTATCCATCTCACTTGGCATACCAACTTTTAATGTTTTAATTTTTGCAATCATTTTATTAATAAATTCATCTTTAACAGAATTTTCAACTAAAAATCTTTTACTTGCACAACAAACTTGTCCAGTATTGTAAAGTCTTCCCCATACAGTTTCTTCAACAGCTAAATCAATATCTCCATCAGCACAAATTATGAACGCATCATTTCCACCTAATTCTAATGAACTATGAGCACAATGTTCTGCACAATTTTTAGCGGCATCAATTCCAGCTGCTGTTGATCCGGTAAGACTTACCATGTTTACTAATTTACTACTAGTAAGTGCTTTCCCTACAACTGATCCAGAACCATGAACAACCGAAATTATACCAGCTGGAACGCCTGCTTCAACTAATAATTCCACATATCTAGTAAGTGTAAGGGGATTAGCACTTGCTGGTTTTAAAATACAAGCATTTCCCATTAATAATGCTGGTGGTATCTTATTTATAAAAATATCACTTGGAAAATTAAATGGAATTATAGCTACTACTACCCCTAATGGTTGTTGTATTGTATATTGTATAGTATTTTCTTGTCCTTTTTCAGTTCCACGATATATAATATTTCCATATTCATGTTTAACTTTTTCTACATATGCTGGAACACCAATTTGGATATTTGCTATTTCATTATAAGCTTCTTTAATTGGTTTACCAGTTTCGTCAGACAAAAGTTTTGCAAGTTCATCTTTGTTTTTTTCTACTAAAACTGCAAATTTTGATAATATTTCACATCTAGCAACTACTGATAAATTTTCCCATTCTTTTTGATGGTCATAAGCATATTTAATTGCTTCTTCTACATCAGCAGTAGTTAGGCTTGGCACTGTATCTACCAGTTCATTAGTTGCAGGATTTTTGACTTCAATAAATTTTCCATCGCTTGAATCTCTCCAACTTGATCCTATTAAACTTTTCATTATTTCTCCTTTTTATTCTAACTATTCACCAAATCCAGTATATGAAAGTGATAAACCTCCAACTGTATTAGATGAGTGATCTCCTTGTCCATATTCACCAAATGTAAATACCATTAAAAATTCTTTATTTGGAATGGCTTTCTTAACTTCTGGATATATTTTATCTTCAATATTAGCTAAGGCTAATCCCAAACGACGACCACCGCAATGAACTAAGAAATATGAGTTAATATTTTCACCCATTAAATCATTTAATTTAGCTATTGTTTCTGCATTTGCCTTCAAAATTCCTTCTGGAGAATTAGATAGTTGAATAACTGCTGTATTTACTGCTAAATCTGCTCCTATATTCATTGATAAATCTTCATTACCATTCATTGGGTGACGAACAGCTGTAACTTTACCTATTGGATCTTTTACTCCAAGTGGTGCACATATTGTAGCAGTAAGTAGATTTCCTCCCATTAAGTCTTCAACTTTTTGATTAGTCCATTCAGCATATTTCTTTAATGCTGGTTCATGATCTATTTCTACTAATGTTCTACTTCCAGCAATTTTTGTAATTATACCAGAGTTATTAGTTTCATGATATGCTCCTGTATATATGTTAGACATTTTACTATCAGTATAAAATATAGCTAAAACACATCCGTCTGCAAAAGCTTCACCATCATTTAGTAAGCTCCATTTTCCTTCAACAGTATTATCAGCTGCTGAACCACCAAATACAGGAATATTTCCAATAACATCTTGAATTCCTTTTAAATATTCTTCTTCATTAGCAGGACTTGCACTCATAAAGAAGAAATCTGGTTCTTTATCTTCGCCTTTACGTTTACTAACTGCTTCCTTAGCAATTCTTTGACCGATTTCTCTAGCACTTTCTTCAGTTTTTTTAGAACCAGCAACTACAACTTCTACATCACCGCCAAAAAGCATCATTCCAGAATATCCAGTTTCTTTATTCAAGTAACCATCTTGTGTGCACAATGCTGCTGATGATGTACATCCAATTATAGGAACATTACCTAATACACTTTTTGCACCTTTCATTAATTCGTTTTGGTCTTGAACACAGCTTGTAAATAATAAGCCTACTTGTGGATTATCAATTACATTTGCCATTGTAGCTGTTTCAACACCTGATGCATATGCATCAACATTTTCACTATAACCAACTTTAGTTTTTAACATTTTTCCCTCCTTAAACCACTTAGGTTATCAGCTATCCTAGCTTAAATATATTATAATTCAATTATTTTTGGATTGTCAATGGTTTTACAATTTGTTTACAGTAATTAACGATCTAAACAAAAAAAGTGTTGAAAACAACCAACACTTTAACTATTAATAAATTTTTAAAGTAATTAAATAAATAATAATA
>CASFPB010000011.1 GCA_949296605.1 uncultured bacterium | reverse complement strand
TTAAATTTTAACACTATTTCAAAATGTTTTTTTTGCGTGAATCAAATTTTTTATTTTTGAGATGAAAAAAATAGATAAAATTATTTTCTATTAAATTCTATCTATTTTTTATTAACTAATTATTTTTACTCTTTTTTACTGAAGTTGTATGTTAATCCTTTTTTAAAATGTCACCATATCATTAATAGAAATGTCACCGACGTTAATATATAATATCTCTTTGGAAAGGAGATATTTTTATATGCATAATAAAGAATATGCATTAAAACTTGTTCAAGATAAATTAAATGGTTTAAACGATTATTCTTATTCTCAAATTGTTTCTCTTACAGGATTTACTAAAAGACATTTAATCAGATTATCAAAAGAACTAAATAAAAAGGATATTGATTCTATTTTAGTTCATGGTTTAACTGGTAAACCTTCTAATAATTCGCCTTCCAGCAAAGAAATTGAATTTATTAAAAACTTCAAGAATAAATATCCAGTTATTAGTATATCACAATTTCAAGATATTTATCATGAAGATGTTATCTTTAATCCCAATATGGTTAAAGTTGTAAAAGAAAATGATCTTAAAGTTAGAAGCTATTCTTTCTATGAATCATTATACGAAGAATTTCACTGGGTTAAACCTATCAAACATAAATGTTTCAACAAAGAACATGAATCTCATCCTTTAAGAGAACCCTCTCCTAGAAGGGGTATCTTAATTATGATTGATGGAACTCCTCATGATTGGTTTCAAAATGGAAGAATGTCATCTTTACATTTGGCTATTGATGATGCTACTGGTGAAGCATTATGTGGTTGGTTTATGCCTACTGAATGCTTAGAAGGTTATGTTCATATGCTTAAAATATTAGTTACTAAATATGGTATTCCTGAAAACATTTATTGCGATAGACATACTATATTTATTAATCCAAAAGATGGTGAATTAACTAATTTTGGACACATGTGTGAAGATCTAGGCATCAATATAATCGCAGCTAATACGCCCCAAGCTAAAGGAAAAGTTGAAAAATGGAATAATACGATTCAAAACAGATTAATTAATGATATTAAAAGATATAACATTAAATCTATTGATGAATTAAATATATTTTTTAATGACTACTACTGTAATTATCTTAATCATAAATATGCTTATGAATCTAAAGAGAATGATTCTGCTTTTGTTCCTTTAGACAATATAGATTTATCTAATATTTTATGTATTCGAAGTACAAGAACTATTCTTAATGGTAATATGATTTCTTGGAATAATAATTATTATCAAGTACTAGATAAAGATAATTCTATAAAGCAAATATATAAAGGAACTGAAGTACAAGTATTTGAAAATGTATTAACCAAAGTAGTTAGAGTTAAATATTACAATACCTTTTATGAAACCAAACAAATCGAAGGTCACAGACAAGATCCTATAAAAAGGGAACAAATGAGAATAGATAATCAAAAACAGCTTGAACAAATTTTAAAAGAAAGAGATGAAAGATTAAAAGCAAGGGCGAACAAAGTGAGTTCATGAAACCCTTGCTTTTTAAATTTCATCGATTACAATACTACTACAAACAAAGTTCATCTTTGTTTGTTATCAATATTATAAATCGGTGACATTTTAACTAATGTTTAACACCTTTTTTATTCAGTTGAATCTTTACATTTATAAATAACTGCTCCTGTTTTCCATTTTCCATCTTCTTGTATTATTTTAAAACCAGCGTCGTTATAATCAATCCATATTCCATCTTCAACTTCTTTTTGCATTATATCTCCATATGTAATAGTTGGAAAATTCTTACAAACATTACCTTTTTTTACATATAGATAATCTCCACCCATTATATATTGATTGTATTTTTCATTTGTTAATTCTTCAATAAGTGTTGCTGCTCTACCTTCAAAAAAAGTATTTTCAATTAAATCTGAAATATCTGATATTGAATTTATACTTTCTAATAATGGATCTTCAACTATGTAATATGTATCTTCTCCGATAGTCATGTAACTATCAGTTATTTTTATATCTCCTTCAAGTAAATACATACTCAAATAATTGTTTCTTATTAAATTTTTAATATCATTTGTTGTTAAAGCGTTATTCGCTTCTACTTCTTTTTCATTTTTATTTAAGATGCCAATTGCTATTAAAATAGAGCATATTATAACAATTATTACGATTAATGTTATTAAAAATATTTTTTTGTTTTTTTTAATAAAATTTCTCATTTGCTTCTCCTTAATACCAATAATATACTGTTATTGTGTATGTCCAATACGAATATTTGCTTGGTTCTTCTTTTTCACATGTATTATAATCATTTAAAGAACCACCATCATTACATGATAGACAATAATTTCCTGATAACGTTTCTCCATTATTGCATACTTTATTATAATCACTACATGATGCTCTATAATCATCGTCCCACTCACATTTCATTGTGCATCTTCTCTCCATTTTTTGATCTGTGCACCTATAGGTTTTCTCTGGGTCATAATTATATATAGTCTCATATCCATTATTAATTTTACATTCACCATATGAACTATCATATCTTGAATATCCAGGGGTTTTACATTGTGAATTTGCACTTCCCAAACAATCTGAACAATATCCATTGTTATAAGTACACCTTATTTCATGCCAATCTCCCCACTCTTCAATAATTTCATCTTGTGGTGCTACACACCATGTTCCGCTTAGCTTTCCACCATAATTGCAGGAATAACTTGAACATTCTTCATCTGCCCAATCCCAATCAGGAGAATATTTAATTGTTACCATTTCATAATCTTCATATTTTTCTCCCCCATCTACTGTTACTGTAACAGTTCTATTTGATAAACTTTTACTAGTAACATAACCATCATCAACTTTTGCATATGTCAATCCTTTTACATTATTTAAAGTAGTTCTACCTGTATATGTTGAACTAATTCTGTATTTACCGCTTGAAATTTTAGTGCTAGATATTGTTACACTAGTTGATTTTGTATTTCCAGCTGCATCCTTTACCCAAAAGTAATATGTTCCAATTTCACTTACTTCATATTGATAACTTATGCTATTTGTTGTTTTACTTATATTATTCCAACTTGTCGGGTTGCTTGATGTTTTTGTAAATGCATATCCTATTAATCCTGCTTGAGTATCTCTTGCAACACCTGTTAATACTGCTATTTTGTTATCGCTTGTTCCTTCATTTACATTTAGACTAATTGAATCTATGTTCCTATCAATATTATTAATTGTTATCTTAGCTGATTTTGTATTTCCTAATATATCTTTTACCCAGAAATAATATGTTCCATTACTTGTTTTGCTTTCTGTTATATTATAAGTATCATTTTTCTCTTTATTTTTATTATTTGTTGATTCATTTACATTATCCCATCCACTTGTTGGAACACTTGATGAAGTTGTAAATTGATAGCTTCCTAATCCTGATTTTAAATCTTGGGTTGTTCCTGTTAGTGTTATTTCTCTTGAATATTCACTTGTTGATGATTTGACTTCTGCTTTATCTACTTCTAAATCAACATTATCTACTATTATATGTGCTTCATCTATTGATCCAGCATAATCTTTTACCCAGAAATAATATGTTTTATTTTCTGTTACTGTTTTTTCTTGGGTTATTTCTTCACTTACTATTGGACCATCATCTAATTCTTTCCAATTTTCATCGTCTGCCTTTGGTTCTTCTGCTTTATCACTAAACATATATGCTACTAATCCTGATAAATTATCTTGTGCTTTTCCTATTAATTTTACACTTGTTGCATATGCTCTTTCTGGAACTTTTGTTAGTTCTATTTTATCTATATCTGAATCTGTATTATCTACTATTACTTCTTTTGTATCATCATCATCTGAATAGTTTCCTGCATTATCTATTGCACATGCTTTGTATGTTCCTTCTTCTTTTCCTATTATTGTTGCTTTATTATT
>CASFPB010000010.1 GCA_949296605.1 uncultured bacterium | reverse complement strand
TCCCCCAAAGATTCTATTAGAAGTCGTATAAATGTATTTTTTTTAACTTTAGTAATTTCATTTGTTCCATATAATGTTCTACTTTTAATTACTTCATTATCATTTAACCCCATATGCTTGTCCTCCCACAACAAGTATATGTTTAAATAATAAAAAAATTCTAAAACAAAACATTAAAAGATAATTTAATAAATAATAAATACATTTATTACAACAAAAAAAGCAAATTAATTATTTAATTTACTTAAGACTGTTGACAAAGTCGAAAGAAATTGCGTTAATCTGTTTACAGAATCAACATTTTGTGGTATATTAGTGGTGTATTAAATGAGAAAAAACTCATATAATAATATTAATCTACTATTGTAGATGTTCTCGCTTGTGAATGGTGCGAGCAATAAATTATTTCACATCGTGGATGTTCTCGCTTGTGAATGGTGCGAGCAATAAATTATTTCACATTGTAAATTTAAGAGTATCTTCGGGTACTCTTTTTTGATATAATTATTCAGAGGTGCTGATATAATGAAACTTCAAACTGGATACTTATACCATATATCATCAGATTTTTTGAAATTGATTGATGATCCTAATTTACAAATAAACCATATGGGGAATCATAGTAGACCATCATATTTTGTTATTAAAGATAATGATATATTATGGTTTATTCCCCTAAGTAGTAAAGTTGATAAATATAAAAAAGAGTATAATAAAAAAATTAAAAAATATGGCAAATGTAATACAATTTTAATAAGAAATATTGCTAATAAACCAAATGCAATATTAATTCAAAATGCTTTTCCGACTATTGAAAGATATTTAAACCATCCTCATACTGTTAATGGTATACCGTATCGTGTTCCAACTGGTATTCAAAAAGAAATAGAAGCTAACTTTTTTGAAGTTATGCGTTTAAAAAAAGAAGGAGTTAACCTATTCTTTACTGATATAGATAAAATTAAAGAAATAATAAATAAAGAGTTGAATAATTCTAAAACTAACTTTGAATTATAATTTATTTTTTGCCTGATTTGTGAGAGTATCGACTTATATTCTTTTTAATTTTTTCCAAAAATTTTATAAAACTTTTGTCCTCCTATATATTTAACTTACAGAATAATATTTTATTGCTGTTGCACCAGGATTACTATTATAGTAATTACCAACATTATTATAAAAATTTATTTATTGATTTCATTATCGTTTTCCCTTTCTATTTTATTTTTTGCTTTGTTATATAAATCTTGCACTAGAACCACCTCTTTCTATAAAGTTAAAATTTGTTAAGTATTTCTAATATCTCATCAATTGTTATAGGTCTATTTCCCGAAAAGTTATAAAAAATATTATTAGAAACAAATATAGCATTTTTACTTAATGGAATATTCTTGCTCGGAAATATATTATAATATCCATAAGTATTTATATTTGGCAAATAAAACTCTGTATTTTCTGGTTCATAATTAGATGTTACTCTTCCTAATTTATTTTTTAATTCATCCTTTGTTTCTTGCGATGCAACAGGTGTTATAAAGGCAATTGAAGCATCAAGAATTTTTAATTTTTCATTTCTTTCCATATAGTTAGAATTAGTAATATTCTCTTTATAATTAGGATCTATTTTTTTATTATAATCATCAAAATCATAAAAGCCAAAAATAGATATTTCTACACTTTCAATCTCACCTTCATCATTATATCTAATATCACACTTGTTAATTTGAGAATTATATTCTTCAGGATTAAAAACGAATTCTATTCCTAATTTTTCTTCTAAATCTTGTAAGTTTGTAATATTATCACATGTAACATCATTATTTTGATTAATAATTACAGATTCTGATAATTCTACAGTTTGTTTAAACCAACCATCTTCATCAATAGTTTTGTTAAGTATATATCTTTGCACATACTCACTAGCTGCAACTATTGTAATAACTGAAAAAAATGCAATTACAATAATTAATGCAGTTTGTTTTCTAAAAAATGGTTTTTGTAATACAAATAGTTTGCTATTTTGTTTATTAATAGTTGAATCAAATATTTTTTTATCTAATTCATTAGATGCTTTTACTTTATTTAAAGTATTAGCAATGTTTTCCTTGAAATCCATAATCTTCCTCCTCTATTAAAAGTTTTTCTAATTGTTCTTTTCCTCTTTTTAGTTGTTGTTTCACCGTAGATTCATTTAAATTTAATATAGTAGATATTTCTTGTATTTTATACCCTTCATAATAATACAAAACTAGTACTACTCTATATTTTTCAGATAATTTAAATAAACATTCATTTAAATCCTCACATAAATTATTCGTTTGTGAAGATTTATTAGTTTTAAATTCCAAAAACAAGCATATTTTTTTCTTCCAGGATGAAAAATATAAATTTTTACATTTATTAACTGCTACTTTAACGCACCATTTTTTTATATTTTCATCAGTTTCTTTAACAAATTTATTCATATTTTCATATAATTTTATAAAAACATCTTGTGTAACGTCTTCAGCATCGGATATATTTTTAGTATAAACATAAGTCAATCGCAAGATGTCATTTTTTATCAAATTATATATTCTTTGAAACTGTATGTCCATTTCTTCCCTCCTAAAACCGGTTTCACTTATATAACAAATCAAAATACAAAAAAGTTACATTTTTTTAAATTTTTTTAATTTTTTTTAAATTTAAAAGATTTACTCATTAATTATACCATATTGAGCTATTAAGAATATTATTGTTAAAAATTTGATAAAAACTTGATTAATGGTAAGATATTATATCAAAGATAGACTAATTTATCATTTAAAATAAATTATCTTTCTACGAGGCTAAAATTGGTGTATAAAAAAAGATGGCTATATTTCTATGCCATCATTTTTAAAACGAATTATCAATAATTAGTTTATTATATTAATTCTCATCATACATATAGACTACAATTATCTGAAACAGCCACAACAATTATAGTAACTGAAAGAGTAAGAGCATATAATAAATGATTAAACATTAAAGGAAAATCTGTTAATGTTTTTAAAATCAATTCACCGTTAAAATTATTTTCTAATACTATACTAGCAAATAAGTATGATATACTTGCAAGAATTGCACCTGCATAACCAATCTTACTTATAGTTTTAGCTAGTCCTCTTAATTTAGTTTTTAAAGGACTTTCAGGAATTTCTTCTTGTAATTCTTGTGAAATCTTTCCAATAATTGTTTTATCTCCAACTAAT
>CASFPB010000009.1 GCA_949296605.1 uncultured bacterium | reverse complement strand
CGTTAACTGTTTTCATACCTATGAACCATGCATATGTTGATGCTGATAAAATTATTGCACATAGTGTACATCCAACAATTAACTTCTTTACACGCCGTTCATGTTTTTTGTTTCTTTTCATTCTCACTACACACTCCTTTTACTGTTTTTACTAGTCAAGTTTTTCAAAATTCATCGATACTTTAATCTCTCCGCCTAAAATATTGTCGGTACATTCTAAATCTGTTCCTTCAACCCACATAACAATAGTATATTTATTTATGTCGCCAGGAGAAAAGTTAAAAACTTCTTCTGTATTTATTGTTTTATCATCAATAAATGGAACAGTCTCTTTTTCTGCAACACCAGTAGCTGATAGTTTTGCATAAGTTGTGTAATCTTCATCGCCTCGATAAATTCTGACTCTTACGGCTTCATCAACGTCTTTTATAACATCGCTTATAACAACTGAATATTTATAATCAATTGCCTCATCCCCTCTATTTTCAATTAGAAATGTATATGCTAAATAGTTATCTCCGTTGTGAGATCCTAAGCTTACATTTCCTAAATTGTCTGGTAACCATTTATATGACATGCCATCAAAAGTTTTAGGAACAGGCGCCAATAATTCCGATCTATAAACTTTATATTCAGTATCATCATAAATGATTATTCCATTATCAAAATAAAGGTCTTTTTCTAATGTTATACTGACATTCCCACGATTATAAATAATACCAATCACCAAATAAAATATTAGCAAAATTAAAAGAATAACTACTAAAGATATAACAATTATTTTTTTGATTTTTTTTTCATGATGTAATTTGTTAGCACTTTTAATTATTCCTTTTTCCATACTAATATACTCCATTATTTTGATGTTTACTCTACACTACGATATTCTTTATAATACGTTTTTATTATATAATAGCCATATTTAAAAAGTCAATATTGTTGTCGATTTTTGTAGAATTTTATTTTTTACTGCATCAAAAAAGCCAACTTATATCGGCCTTTTCATTGTCTATTTTACTTATTAATTATTATGCTTTCTATATCTTTCTTTTGGGTCAAGATATTTTTTTCTTAATCTTATTTCATCTGGAGTTACTTCTATATATTCATCATCTTCAATAAATTCTAATGCTTCTTCTAACGTAAATTTTTTAGGTTTATTTAAAACTATTGCTTCATCAGCATGAGCACTTCTAGTATTTGTAAGGTCTTTATTTTTACATGGATTTACATTTAAATCTCCTTCTTTATTGCAAATACCTATAATCATTCCAATATAAACTTCTTGGGATGGTTCTACAATCATTGTTCCTCTGCTGCTTAAATTAAATAATGAATAACCAAAGGTTGTTCCATTTTCCATTGATACTAATACGCCATTTTTTCTACCATTTATTACCCCTGCATAAGGCCCATAAGAATCAAAAGAACGAACCATAATTCCTTCACCCTTTGTTTCAGTAATGAATGAACCACGATAACCAATTAGTCCTCTTGTTGGAACTAAATATTCTACTTTTGTATAACCAATTTCACCTGGTGAAACACTTTGCATTATACCTTTTCTTTCATTTAGTGAATTTATTACTGTTCCAGAATATTCATTAGGAACATTTAAAACAACTTTTTCATATGGTTCTACTTTTTTTCCATTTTCTTCTTTAAATATTACTTCTGGTTTGGATACTGATAATTCATAACCTTCTCTACGCATATTTTCAAGAAGTATTGATAAATGAAGTTCTCCTCTACCACTTACTTTATATCCATCTTCATTTTCTATTGGTTCTACTTTTAAACCAACATTTGTTTCAAGTTCTCTTTCTAGTCTTTCTTTTAAGTGTCTAGATGTTAAAAATTTACCACTTCTACCTGCAAAAGGTGAATTATTTACTAAAAAATTCATTGATAATGTAGGTTCTTCAATTATTATTTTAGGTAATGGCTCAATATGATTTTTATCACATATTGTATCTCCAATTGAAACTTCACTACATCCTGCAACAGTAACTATATCCCCATAATAAGCTTCATTTACTTCAACTCTCTTTATTCCTTCATTTACAAATAATTTGCTTATTCTAAATGATGAATTAGTTCCATCATTTTTAGCAAGGGCTACTGTTTCACCAACTTTTATTTTTCCTTTATTTATTCTACCTATGCCAAGTCTTCCAATATAATCATCATAATCTAATTGACTTATTTGCATTTGTAGCGGGTCATTTTCATTTCCTTCAAAAGTTTTTGTAGTATTTATTATTGTTTTAAATAGTGGGGTTAAATCTTTTCCTTCTTCTCCCATATTGTATATTGCATAACCTTCTCTAGCACTTCCATAAAGTATTTTAAAATCCAATTGTTCATCAGTTGCTCCAAGTTCCATAAATAAGTTAAATGTCATATCTACTACTTCAATAGCTCTTTGGTCTTTTTTATCTATTTTATTAATAAATAAAATTGGCTTTAAGTTGTTTTGTAATGCTTCCTTTAAAACAAATCTTGTTTGAGGCATTGGTCCTTCAGCTGAATCTACTAACAAAATTACTGTATCAACTGTTTTTATTATTCTTTCTATTTCTGATGAAAAATCAGCATGTCCTGGTGTATCTACTATATTAATTTTATAGTCTTTATATTTAATTGCACAATTTTTAGCAGTTATTGTTATTCCTCTTTCTTTTTCTATATCACCGCTATCCATTACACAATCTATTAGTTCTTCGTTTTCTCTAAATACTCCACTTTGACGCAATAATCCATCAACCAAAGTTGATTTACCAGCATCAACATGAGCAACTACTGCTATATTTATTATTTTATCCATAAAAACTCACCCTTTTTTCGCACCACTAGATAATAATACATAACAAGTAAATTGTCAAGAAAAACCTAAGAAATGCTAAAAACAAAGAGATGATAGATTTTTTTAAATTTCTTTTTCTTTTAATCACTCATGTATCACTCAATCATACTATAATGTAGGGAGGTTTTTATGTTATTTGATGATAATATTGGTTTTGTTTCTTATGATTTATTTAATTCTATGATGAATTCGAAATTTAATAACAATAAATTAGTTTCAGTTGATGAAGGATTTTTAAGAGGAAATTTATTTAAAGATGAATATAAACCATATAAAAATTATGAATATGGAAAAATTGTACCTAAAAATCAAAGGGAAGCATTGCTATTAGAAATTATGGAACTATCCTTTGCTATTAATGATTTAAACTTATTTTTAGATTTACATCCAAATGATGAAGAAATGCTAAGAAAATTTAATTCTTTTGTAGAAAAATCATGTCAAAAAGAAATGGAATTTATTAAAAATTATGGGCCATTAGAAGTTATAGATAATAATTCAAAACAAAAATTTGAATGGATTAATAGTCCATGGCCATGGGAAAGAGAGGATAATAAATATGTTTAAATATATAAAACGTCTTGCCTATCCTATTAATATTACAAAAAAAGATCTGAAAATGGCAAAATATATTGTTACTCAATTTGGAGGACCTTCTGGAGAGCTCGGAGCTGCTTTACGTTATTTTTCTCAAAAATTCACTATGCCAGATGATAAAGGTAAAGCGCTTTTAAATGATATTGCTACAGAAGAAATGGGACATATGGAAATGGTTGCTACTATGGTTAGTCAACTTATGAAAAATGCTACTATCGAAGAAATAAAAGAAGCTGGCTTAGAAAGTTATTATACTGAGCATAACAAAGCTGTATATCCAAGCGATGCTTTTGGTATTCCTTTTAATGCTAATACTTTTGCTGTTACTGCAGATCCTTTAACTGATCTATCAGAAGATATGGCTGCTGAACAAAAAGCTAGGTCTGCCTATGAAAATTTAATAAATTTAGCAACTGACCCAGCCGTTATAAATCCATTATTATTTTTAAGACAAAGAGAAATCATTCATTTCAATAGGTTTAAAGAATTATATGAATATTATGAAAAAAAAGGCTATTAAATCAAGCAAAATGCTTGATTTTTATATTTGAAATATTTAACTTATTAAGGTATAATTGTTATGGTGAAGTATATGGCAAAAAAGAAAAAGAAAAAAGATAGTGATGGTAATTTTGGTTATAGTGTTGAACTTGTTGGATTAATATTAATTTTAATTGGTATTATTGGTTTAGGATTTGGATTCATCGGTTCATTTATAAAAAAATTTGCTATGTTTTTAGCTGGAACATGGTGGATAATTATATTAATTTTTTTAATTATATTAGGTATATATATGCTATATAAAAGAAGAATGCCAAAGTTTTTTACTCAAAAGCTTGTTGGTATATATGTATTATTTATTATAGTATTAGTAATTAGCCATTTCCAATTTTTAAATGTTTTAAATAGTCCAAAAGATATTTTAAGTTCAACTTACAATAATTTTATGGAAAGAATTTCATCAATAAATGCCACTAATGCTTTAGAAACTAGTGGAACTACAACTATATCTATTGGTGGTGGTTTTATTGGAGCCATTTTCATTACATTATTATATAGTTTGTTTGGCAAAACTGGAACTGTAGTCTTGCTAGTTATTCTTGGAATATTTGCTAGTATATTAACATTTAATATTAATTTATCTTTAATTTTTTCTAAAATATTTAGTTTATTTAAAAAATCTAAGAAAAATAATAATTACGATGAAGAAGTTCCAATTACTAACATTGATGATATTAAAATTAATAATGAATTAATTAAAGATAAAGATAAAGATAAAGAAAAAGATAAAATTATAATTACTAGTATGGAAGAATTGAAACAAAAACCTATTGAACAAGAGTCTCTTGAGGTCAAAACTAAAAAAGTTGAAACTGAAGAAGATTTAAGCTATAGATTGCCTAAATTTAGTGAAATTTTTGATCCTATAAAACCTAAAAAAGTAAATTCAACTGAATTTACAAAAAGTAATAAGGAAATACTTGAACGGGTATTAAGAGATTTTGGTATAAATGCTAAGGTTGTTGAAATACACATTGGTCCTGCGGTTACCGAGTATGAATTAACTGTCCCTGCTGGAACCAAGGTAAGTAGAATTGTTAATATCAATAAGGAAATTGCATTAGCACTTGCTGCCAAAGATGTTATTATTCAAGCACCTATTCCTGGAAAAAGTACCATTGGTGTAGAAATACCTAACCCTACTATTAGTAGTGTATCTTTAAGAGAAATATTAGAATCACCTCAAAACTTAAAAAGTGATGCTAAGATATGTGCTGCTTTAGGAAAGGATATTATGGGAACTCCTAAGGTATTTGATTTAACAAAAATGCCTCACCTTTTAGTAGCTGGTTCTACTGGTAGCGGTAAATCTGTTTGTATTAATGGTATTATTGCATCAATTTTAATGCGGTATAAACCTAATGAAGTAAAATTAGTATTAGTTGATCCAAAAAAAGTTGAACTTACTAATTATAATGGTATTCCTCACCTTCTTTGCCCTGTTGTTAGTGATCCTAAAAAAGCTAGTTTAACTTTGCAAAAAGTAGTTTCAGAAATGGATCAAAGATTTCAGTTATTTAGTGATAATCAAGTTAAAAATATTGCTGGTTATAATGATATGATTGATAAAGAAAATAAAAAGCATCCAGAAAAACCAACAGCAAAGATGCCATACATTGTTACAATAATTGACGAACTTGCGGATTTAATGCTGGTTGCTTCAAAAGAGGTAGAAGATTCAATTACCCGTATTACTCAACTTGCAAGAGCTGCTGGAATTCACTTAATTGTTGCTACTCAAAGACCTTCTACTGATGTTATTACTGGCCTTATAAAAAATAATATTCCTTCAAGAATATCTTTCGCAGTATCTAGTCAAATAGATTCTAGAACTATTCTTGATCAACCTGGCGCAGAAAAATTGCTAGGTAAAGGTGATATGTTATATTTCCCTATGGGAGATAGTGCTCCAACTAGAATACAAGGTTGTTTTATAAATGATGATGAAATAAGTAGATTAATTGATTTTTGTAAAAACCAAGCTACTGCAAAATATGATGAAGAATTTGAAAATGTTAGTCAAAATACATCTAGTGGTATTGGCAATAGCTTTACCGGTGGAGATGATGACGAGGCATATAACGAAGTTGTGGAATTTGCCATTCAAAGTGGAAAGATTAGTGCATCATTAATTCAAAGAAGATTTAGATTTGGTTATAATAGAGCTGCAAGAATGATGGATTTACTCGAATCTCGAGGTATTGTTGGACCACAAAATGGATCTAAGCCTCGTGAAGTTTTAGTTAAATTACAGAAAAATGACAACGATGAATAATTTTACTACAAAAATTTAGTTTTTTATGTTAATATATAATTGAAAGGATGAACTAATTTATGACAAGCACAAAAAATGTAAATAATGATGTTGTTAAAAAAACAAAAGAAGAAGAAAAAGAAGTAGCTGTTGCTAAACATAGATTTTCTCAAAAAAATATTTTAATAGCATTTGGTGTAATAGTAGTTTTATTATTAGTAGGTATATATATTTACAAATGGGTTAAAGTTAAAGATGAAGAAAAATATATGAATAGTTACTTAATTTCATCTGGAACGATTAATTTAGAAATGAAAAATTTAGATGAAGTTAAACAAATTTTAACTGAAGCTCCAAATGAATATTTTATATTAATTACTTACACTGGAAATAAAGATACTTATACATTGGAAACTGGCGTTAAAAAAATTATTGATGAGTATGCTTTAAGTGATTCGTTTTATTATTTAAATATTGAAAATATAATGGAAGAAGATAATTACTTAACTAGATTAAACAATACATTTAATACTGATAAAATTACTACAGTCCCTATTATTTTATATTTTAAAGAAGGAAAATTAGTTGATACAGTAACTAGAAGTGATAATAATGTAATTAATGCTGGAGATTTCCAAAAATTATTAGATATTTATGAATATGAAGGTCAGTAAACGACCTTTTTTTAAAGGAGTTTTTATGATAAATATAGTGTTATTTGAACCAGAAATACCACAAAATACCGGTAATATAATGAGGACTTGTGTTGCAACAGGTTCTAAATTGCATCTAATAAAGCCTCTTGGTTTTAAGATAGATGATAAAAGTTTAAAAAGATCTGGTGTAAATTATATTGATAAATTAGAGTGGTATGTGTATGAAAATTACAATGATTTTTTAGAAAAAAACAAAAATGGAAAATTTTATTTTTTGACAAGATATGGACATAAGCCACCATCACAATTTGATTTTAGTAATACTAATGATAATATTTATCTTGTATTTGGCAAAGAATCTACTGGAATTCCTAAAAATATTTTAAAGCCAAATATTGATAATTGTATTAGATTACCAATGACTGATAATGTAAGAGCACTAAACTTATCTAATACAGTTGCTATTATGGCATATGAAGTTTTAAGACAACAAAATTATCCTAATCTTTTTTGGGATGAGCCACATAAATCAAAAACTGAAATTGAAAACTTTGTAGAATAAAAAAATTTGAAAATAATATAAATTTTCAAATTTTTTATATTCCGCAATTTGCTAACCAATCTTCAAAACTTTCTAATGATTTGTTTCCAAAAAAGCCACCATATTGTTTTCCATCTTTTATTAAAATTATACATGGTGTAAATCCTTTTTTATCTAAAAAATAACCATATGTTTCTGTAACTTCTTCTGTTTTTCCATCTACATCCATTGTAGTTGTTGTTGTTTGGTCTAACAATTCAACTAATTCTTTCCAATTGTCACTTGATCTATCTACTTCTAATATATCTAGATACTGAGTAATATAATTATTGTTAATTTGGGCTTGTTGCAGCGTTGGTAATAAATCATGACAGATAGAACAATTTTCACGTCCTATGTATAATACATATGTTTTTCCATCTTCAAACATATCTAATACGTCTTCAATTCCAACTGTATGCATCATCGAAACATCATATTCATTTTCATTATTTAATTTTTTATTTACTGCACACGAATTTACAACTGTTAAAATACTTAATAATAACATTAAACCCATTAATATATAAATTGATTTATTTATTTTTTTAAAATCATTAGAATAGTTTTTTTCTTCCTTTGCCATTTTTCACCTCATAAATATTATTGCATAATTTAGAAAAATTCTCAATTAATTTTTAACAAAATAAAAAAGTCCATTTGGACTTGTTTTTTAAAATGGTGGCTCGTCTGGGAGTCGAACCCAGGACCCTTTGATTAAAAGTCAAATGCTCTACCTACTGAGCTAACGAACCATAAATAATAAATAATTGGCTGCCTCGGCTGGGTTCGAACCAGCGGAATGTCAGAGTCAAAGTCTGATGCCTTACCACTTGGCTACGAGGCAATTAGAATGGTGGGGAGACATGGATTTGAACCATGGAACCCGAAGGAACAGATTTCTTTACCACTATAGTTTTCACTACCACCATTAATGTGTTTGTAGTCTGGACTTTCTCTTAACCATATTCATAAGAACTTAGGTTCATCGTATAAAGTCTCTACACTCGGTATTAACCTAGCTCGGGATTATCATATAAATAAATTACTTAGCTTTCCCCGAATTAGCGATGTCCACCTTAATTGTTTCCAACTAAGGGTGCAATTAGAAGATAAATTAATATCTCCAGATCAAGATCACAGTCTGCCGCGTTTGACCACTTCGCTATCTCCCCAAAAAAATGGTGCCGACAGAGAGAGTCGAACTCCCAACCTACTGATTCATACTACTATAGTTTTCACTACCACTTGCGTGTTTGTAGTCTGGACTTTCTCTTAACCATATTCATAAGAACTTAGGTTCATCGTATAAAGTCTCTACACTCGGTATTAACCTAGCTCGGGATTGTCATATAAACTGTATTTTTTTCTTGCTTTTCTCCCCTTCCCAAAATTAGCACCTTTATATGTAGATGTTAATGAATGGCAATTGGGACACAGCAATATAAGATTAGTTTCTGTATTATTTTGATAATTTCCATCAATATGCTCTATTTCTAATGGAACTAGTCCACTATAAGGATTTACTTCTCCCCAACCACACCTACTACATCTATTACTATATTTTTGTAATAAATATCTTCTAATATGGTTAGAAATCTGATATTTTCCTTTCATACCATTTTGCAAACCTTTTTTCCAACTATCAATATACTTCCTATATTCATATTCCTTTTGGCAAAAATTATTACAATAGTATTTTCCAGCATTTAACATATTACCACAATTTTTACAATACATAACCCCTCATACAGTCCACTAAGAGTTCCCCGAATTAGCGATGTCCACCTCAATTGTTTCCAACTAAGGGTGCAAGATAGTTCAAGGACAATTAATTGTCTCTATCCCACAAGTCAGTTGCGCTGCCAGTTACGCTATGTCGGCATTTAATGATTATATAAAATATGGTGGGCGCTATAGGACTCGAACCTATGACCCCCTGCTTGTAAGGCAGGTGCTCTAACCAACTGAGCTAAGCGCCCATGCATTAACCCTTGATGACAATTCAAATTATATCAAATCATCAAAGTAAATGCAAGGTTTTTTTTCTTTTTTTCTTAAATAATTTTATTTTTTATTGCATATGGTATAAAATGTTCTTTTATTGATGAAGAAATATTGTAATCTTCACCTACTTTAAACCAATGATAATGTAATATTTCTTCATTTGTAATCAGTGGAACATCTATTTTTTTATCACATAAAAATACATTCATTTCAATTATTTTATTAGGATCACTTGCTGCGTGTTCTTTAAATGATAATATTTGATGTAGATTTTCTTCATTAATTTTAAAATCATTATGAATTTCTTCACTAACTTCTCTAATTGCTGCTTCAATTAATGTTTCACCATCTTCCACACCACCACCAATAAACGTCCAAGAATTAGTTTTACTACTTTTGTGTGACTGAACTATTAATAATTTTCCATTTTCAACAAATGCAATTCCTACTACTTTTTGAATCATAAATAATCATCTCCATTTGATTCTCCATTTATATAGTTTTTTCTTAAATTTCGATTTAAAATGCTCATTAAATAATATCTATTTGTCTTTAATAATGTTAAAAAGTCATATATTCCTCTTTCTTCATTTAATATATATACTTTATCATGTATTTTAATATTATCACCAGCAACTATTATGTGATCAACTTCATCTGCTATTATGTCTCTTTTATAATTGTTTATACCAACATATTTTATGGCTTTTGTTATACCATCCTTATGTCCAATAGGAATTACTGCAATACCCATATCATCTTTCGCAACATAATTTCTACCAATTAAATCACCTTTTTTTACTTTTCCAATATCCATTACTTCAGAAGTAATAGTAAAAATTAACTTTAAATCAATATCTGGAAATTGTAAATCATTATATCTTTTTTGAATATTTTTTATTCTCATGTTTGTTATAAAGTTATCTTCAATATTTTCTTCTATTCCTATAAGTGATAAGTCAAATCTTATGCCATTAATGTATTCTAATTTTTGATGGTACATAATTGGTTCATTTAAATGAATAATTATATCTTTATCTAAACAATCATAAATAGTTTTATAAAAATTATTTACTTGTTTATAATAAAAATCGTCTTCTATTCCAATACTTGTTAAATCTGTATATATTCCATCAAGTAAAATATGTTTATTATTATTTATTAAATCTAACGCTTCTTTTACCTCAGCCTTACTTTTTAATCCCATCTTATTCGAACCATTATCTATTAATAATTGAATTTTTAAATCATCTTTAATGTTTAATTCTACAACTTTTTTTAAATATTCTAAACTTGGAATTGTAATTATTAAATTATTGCTAATTGCTTCATATATTTCTTCCAAGTCTATATAATAATTTACAATTATATTTATATCAGTATTTAACCTTCGTATTTCTATTGCATCTTTTAATGGTCCAACTAAAATATAATTTATACCATTTTGTATTAATGTTTTTACTATATTAAAACCCATTCCATAGGCATTATCTTTTAAACATGCAACTTTATATTTGTAATCACTATAACTTTCACATAATAGTTTTACATTATTTTTTAATTTATATAAATCTATTTCTAAAATTGAATTAAATTTCATAATTTTACCCTCTTAAATTTTATTATATCATTTTTAGCTACAATAAAATATA
Source organism: uncultured bacterium (assembly GCA_949296605.1). Lineage (GTDB taxonomy): Bacteria > Bacillota_I > Bacilli_A > RF39 > UBA660 > Onthocola_B. The sequence continues at coordinate 8,071 of CASFPB010000009.1, read as the reverse complement.
TTTAATTTTTAGTTAATCTTTCTTATTTAAATAATATGTCAATTTTTGTAAACTGTTATTTGTTATAACTTTTTTATAATAATATATAATATTAATTTATGGAGAAAATATGATTGAATTAGACGAATTTCAAAAAAAAGCTGTGTATGAAACCGGAAATATATTATTAATAGCTGGTGCTGGTGCTGGTAAAACTTTTACAATTATTAAAAAGATTGAATATCTTGTAGATGTTTTAAAATACAAACCAGAAGAAATATTAATTATTTCTTTTACTAATAAAAGTGTAAACGATTTAAAAAGAAAAATTAAATATAATTGTTCTATATATACTTTTCATAAATTAGCTATCAATATATTAAGTGATTACAATATTAATTTTAGTATAGTAGATGATAATTATTTAGAATTTATTACAGATGAATTTTTTAAAAGTTTAACTAATAAAAGTATGATTTATGAAATTTTAACTTTTTTTAAAGAATATAATTATGATAAATTTTTAACTTCATATAAGTATAAAGAATTTATTAAGTTACTGATTAACCTTATAAAAATTTATAAAACTAATAATAGTAATGAAGATACATTTGATAATATGTGGCAAAAAAATAACTTTGTAAGTAAATATGTATTTATTATTAAAACTATTTATAAAAAAGAATTAAAATCAACAAATTCAATGGATTTTGATGATTTAATAATTAATGCTACAAATGTTTTAAATAATTTTTATAGATTTAAATATATTTTTGTTGATGAATTTCAAGATACTTCTTTAATTAGATTTAATCTCATAAATAAATTGAGAATAATTAATAAAGCATATATTTTTGCTGTTGGAGATGATTATCAATCTATATATCACTTTTCTGGGTGCGACATTAATTTATTTTTAGATTTTTCAAAATTTATTCCTAATTCAAAAGTTTTAAGACTTAAATATACTTATCGAAATAGTCAAGAATTAATAGATATTGCTGCTAAATTTATAACGAAGAATAAAAGGCAATTAAGAAAAGATTTAATAAGTAATAAACGAATTAAAAAGCCAATTGAAATAATCTATTATGTAAATCCTAAAAAATCTTTTTCACAATTATATAAAAAAATAAAATTAATTAATGATGATGTTTTAGTATTAGGAAGAAATAACAGTGATATAAACTTTTTTATTAACAATAAAGAAGAAAAAGTTAATTTTTTAACTGTTCATTCATCAAAAGGTTTAGAAGCAGAAAATGTTATATTAATTAATATGACTAATAATCTATATGGTTTTCCTAATCAAATTAAAAATCATAGTTTATTAGAATTGATTCATCCAACTGATAAAAATATTTTATTTTCTGAAGAAAGAAGGTTGTTTTATGTTGCCTTAACTAGGACTAAAACTAAAATATATATTTTGGTTCCGATATTTAATAAGTCATGCTTTATCAATGAATTAAAAAAATTGATTAATAAAAACTAATCAACTTTTACTTTTTCAAAACGATATTTTTGCTTAATATTAGGATATTTTTCTTTATCAACTTTTGAAATAAATTCATCATAATCTCTAACCCATACTTCTTTTGTATCGATATTTTGATAAACTATTTTTTCTTTTAAACTATCACTATCTTTTGCTATTGCAATTATTTTATAAATGTGTCCTTTAAAATGTTGATATGTCTCATTTATCCTTACTTTTCTTTTCATCTTTTTTATTTTTAGCTTCCTTTTTTATTGGTTTTGGCAAACATTCTTTTCTAGATAAATTAAGTCTTCCTTTGTTATCATATCCTAGAGATTTAACCATTATTTCATCTCCTACAGATATAATATCACTAGGTTTTTCTACTCTTTCATGTGCAAGTTGCGATACGTGAACTAAACCTTCGCATCCTGGCCAAAGTTCAACAAACACTCCAAAATCTTCAACCTTTGTTACTTTTCCTGTATAAACCTTGCCAGTTTCAACTTCTCTTAAAACATCTTCAATCATTTTTCTAGTTTTTGCAATTATATCTTTATCTGTATGATATATTATTACTCTACCGTCATCTTCTAAATCAACTTTAACAGCATCTTTATCATTTACCGTTTTTACATTTGAGGCTTCAAGAATAATTTTTGTTATCATTTCTCCACCGCGACCAATTACATCTTTTATTTTTTCTGGGTCTATATTAAATGTTTCTATTTTTGGTGCATATTTACTTACTTCTTCTCGTGGTTTTTCAATAGCTTTTGACATTACCTCTAATATTTCTAAACGGGCTTTTTTAGCTTGAGCTAAGGCTTCTTTTAGTATTTTTTCTGTTACACCTTTTATTTTTATGTCCATTTGTAATGCAGTAATACCCTTTTTGGTCCCTGCAACTTTAAAGTCCATATCCCCCATATGATCTTCAAGTCCTTGTATATCTGTTAATATTGTATATTTTTTACCGTCCTTGCTTGTAATTAATCCCATAGCTATTCCTGCTACTGGAGCTTTAATTGGCACTCCTGCTGCCATTAAGCTTAAGCATCCTGAACATATTGTTGCTTGGCTTGATGAACCATTACTTTCTAAAACTTCTGATACTACTCTTATTGTATATGGAAATTCTTCTTCACTTGGTATTACTTGAGCTAAAGCTCTTTCTCCTAATGCTCCATGTCCTATTTCTCTTCTTCCTGGGCTACCATATCTACCTATTTCTCCAACTGAAAATTGTGGAAAATTATAGTGTAACATAAATCTTTTTGTGTCTTCAATTCCTAAACCATCTAATATTTGATGTTCTCCAATTGCACCTAATGTAGTTGTTGCTAATACTTGTGTTTCTCCTCTACTAAATAATGCGGAGCCATGTGTTCTTGCTAGCAAATCAATTTCAGCATGTAATGGTCTTATTTCATCCATTTTTCTTCCATCTGGACGTATCTTTTTTTCTGTTATTAACCTTCTAACTTCTCCAGCTTCAATCATTGTTAATACTTTATCTACTTGAGCAATCTTTTTATCTATTTCTTCGTCATTTTCATACAATTCTTTAAAATGTTCTATTGTTTTTTCTTTTACTTCATCTATCTTGGCATATTTTTCTAATTTTTCTTTAATTTGTATTGCTTCTAGCATATTTTTTGTTGCATATTCTTCAACTGCTTTTTGTAGTGATTCATCTATTTGTGCTTTTTCGAGTTCTACTTTTTCAACTCCAATTTCATCAATTATTTTTTGTTCAAAGTCACACAAAACTTTAATATTTTCGTGAGCAAACATTAATGCTTTTAACATTGTTTTTTCATCAAGTTCGCTTGCTCCTGCCTCAACCATACATATTGCATCTTTTGTTCCAGCAACAGTTAGACTTAATTCACTTTTTTCACTTTCTTCTACTGTTGGATTAATTACAAGTTTTCCATCTATTAAACCTACTATTACTCCTGCTACAGGACCGTCAAATGGAATATTACTTATTCCCAAGCATAGTGATGAACCAAGTAAAGCCGCCATTTCAGGAGAATTATCTTGATCTACTGACAATACTGTATTTATAACTTGTATTTCATTTCTTAAATTTTCATCAAACATTGGTCTTAATGGTCTATCAATTAATCTTGCTGCTAGCGTTGCTGCATCACTTGGTCTACCTTCTCTTTTAATAAATCCGCCAGGAATTTTACCTACTGAATATAGTCTTTCTTGATATAAAACTTGTAATGGAAAAAAATCTTGACTAACCATTGTTTTTCCCATAACACACACTGATAAAACAGCTGTATCTCCATACCTAATTAAAACAGATCCATTAGTTTGTTTCGCTAACTCTCCAGTTTCTACAACAATCTTTCTGCCATTAAAATCTAATTTAAATACTTTTTTCATAACTCCTCTTTCTAAATACAAAAAAGGACACTAAAAATAAGTGCCCATTTATTATTACTTTCTTAAATTTAATTTTTTAATTAATTCACGATAACTTACAACGTCGTTTTTCTTTAAATATTCCAACAATTTTTTACGACGACCAACTTTCATAAGCAATCCTCTTTTTGAATGAAAATCATGCTTATGTTCTTTTAAATGTTCTGTTAAATTATTAATTTCATTAGTTAGTATTGCTACTTGAACTTCAGTTGATCCACAATCATTTTTTGATTTTGCAAATTCTTTAATTATTTTTGCTTTTTCTTCTTTTTTTAATGCCATAATGTAACCTCCTTAACTTTCAAATTGGTTCAAACCAAGTTTAACATCGGAGTTGTTTAAACTTAGTAAAAACTTCTATATATTATTATATTTTAAAACTCACACTTTTTCAAGATAATTATTTTATTGAAGAAATTAATTCTTCTTTTTTCATTGTTGAATATCCTTTTATTCCTTTTTCTTTTGCCATTTCTTTTAATTCAGCTAATGTCTTTTTGTTTAAATCATCTTCGTTATCAACGTTTTTAGTTTCTACTTTCTTACTTTCAGTTTTTTTTGCTAAATTTACTTCACCATTCAAAGCTTTTTTAGCAGTTTCAACTAATGCAGTAAAACTTTTAGCATCATCAATAGCCATTTCTGATAACATTTTTCTATTAATTTCAATTCCAGCTTTTGTTAATCCATTAATAAATTTTGAATAACTTATATCATTTTCACGACATGCAGCATTGATTCTTGTAATCCATAATTTTCTGAAATTTCTCTTATTTTGTTTACGATCACGGAATGCATATGCACCACTATGAAATAATTGTTCTTGTGCTGTTTTATATAATCTATGTTTACTTCCAAAATAACCTTTTGCTTCTTTTAATACTTTTCTTCTTCTATTTTTAGATACGTTTCCGCCTTTAACTCTTGCCATTACTTATTCACCCCAATTCTAGATAACAGATTTCAATCTGTTTCTGTCTCCTTTGCTTAATACTCCCTTATTTCTTCTTTGACGAACTTCCTTTGCTGTGTCTTTTCCTGTTTTATGGTTACTTCCAGATTTCATATAAGTTAATTCGCCATTTTTCTTTTTCATAAATACTTTTGAACTCGATTTATGAGTTTTTTGTTTACATTTTGCCATTTTATTACTTCCCTTCTTTTATTGCTTTTTTGGTGCTAAAATCATAGCCATTTGTCTACCATCTAATTTGGGTTCTGTTTCAATTACTGAACAATCTGATAATGCATCTGCAAATCTTAGCAACACTTCTTTTCCTTGTTCAGGTCTTGCCATTTGTCGCCCTTTAAATCTAATAAAAGCTTTTATTTTATGCCCTTTTTCTAAGTAACTTTGTGCATTTCTCTTTCTTGTTTCAAAATCCCCAATATCTATTGTTACTGACAAACGATATTCTTTTAACTCTTTATTAGATTCTCTTTGTTTTTTTTGGGTTTCTTTTAATTTTTTTTGTTTTTCATAACGATATTTATTATAATCCATAATTTTGGCAACTGCTGGTGTTGAATTTCCACTCATTAATACTAAATCTAATCCAGCATAATTTGCAATCATCAACGCATCAGCCAATTTTTTTAAACCCATTTTTTCACCATTTGGTCCTATTACCATTAATTCTGGTATTTTAATATTATCATTAATTGGTAATTCATCAACTCTATTTGCTATTTTAAGCACCTCCACTAAATTAAAAATGGATACAATATGTATCCATTCAAAAACCAATTTTATATTTAGGCCTTTTACCTATTGCTATTTGCAATCAGGTGGATACAAATCTCTTTCCTTTTTCAATGACGTTTTTATTTTACGCTATTATTATATGTTTGTCAACAACTTTTATTCTGTTTCATCTGGACATTTATAAATTATTGTTCCAGTTTTCCATTTGCCGTCTTCTTGTTTAATTTTAAAACCAGCATCATTATAATCTATCCATATTCCGTCTTCTAATTCTTGTTGTATTATATCCCCATATGTTATTTTAGGAAAATTTTTACAAACATTGCCTTTTTTAACGTAAAGATAATCTCCAGCTACTACATATTGATTATATTTATCATCTTTTAATTTCTCAAATATTGTAGCTGCTCTACTTTCAAAAAAAGTATTTTCGATTAAATTTGAAATATCAGAAATTGAATTTATATTTTCTAATAACGGATCTTGAACAATATAATATATGTCATCTCCCATATTCATGTAGCTATCAGTTACTTTTATGTCTCCTTCAAGTAAATATGTGCTCAAATAATTATTTCTTATCAAATTTTTAATATCATTAACTGTTAAATTTTCATTTTCTTCGTTTTGTTCATTATTTTTATTTAAAATTCCAATTGCAATTAATATAAAACTTATTATAACTAATAATGTAATTAATATTATTAAAAATATTTTTTTGTTCTTTACTATAAAATTTTTCATTTGTTGACTCCTTATTACCAATAATATACAGTTATATTATATTCCCAGTATGTATAATCATGAGGATATTCATGTTCACAAGTATCATATCTATTTAAGTAATCTCCACTATCACATGATAAACAATAGTTTTCAGACAATGTTTCTCCATAACTACAAACTTTTTCTGTGCTTTTACATGATGCTTTATAATCTCCGTCCCAATCACAAGTAAAATCGCATTGTCTTTCTACTCTTGATCCTGTACAGTCAAATGTCATATTTTTATTAAAGTTGTATATAAGGTCGTATCCACTATCTACTGTGCAGCTAAAGTATTCTTCTGAACTTCTTCTAGAATATCCTTCTAAGTCACAAGTTGAAAATCCTGCACCTTTGCAGCTTGAACACTTTCCATTATTATATGTGCAATCTAGCGTATGCCATTCTCCTGTCTCTATGTATGAATTTCCATTGTCAGCTACACACCACGTTCCACTTAACCTTCCACCATAATTGCACGAATATTCAGAACACACTTCTTCAGCCCAGTCTCTATTTGGCGAATATTCCTGAACAAGTGTTTCGGTTCCGGGCTCCATGTTGCCTCCGCTTACAGTTACAGTTATAGTTCTATTATATAAACTTTTACTAGCAACATATCCATTATCAACTTTTGCATATGTTAATCCTTTGACATTATTTAAGGTAGTTTTACCAGTATAAGTTGAACTTGTTCGATATTCACCACTTGAAATATTAGTGCTTAAAATTGTCACTTTAGTTGATTTTGTATTTCCAGCCGCATCTTTTACCCAAAAATAATATGTTCCTGTATTACTTACATCGTATTTGTAACTTATACTGCTTGTTGTTTTACTTATATTATTCCAACTTGTTGGAACACTTGATGAGGTTGTAAATTTATATCCTACTAATCCCGCTTGAGTATCCCTTGCAACACCTGTTAATACTGCTATTTTGTTTTCGCTTGTTCCTTCATTTACATTTATACTAATTGAATCTATGTCCCTATCAATATTATTAATTGTTATCTTAGCTGATTTTGTATTTCCTAATACATCTTTTACCCAGAAATAATATGTTCCATTACTTGTTGTTTTATCTTTTGAAGGAATATTTTTTTCATCGTTCGTTTTATTTGGGGTAACATTATCCCATCCACTTGTTGGAACACTTGATGAAGTTGTAAATTGATAGCTTCCTAATCCTGATTTTAGATCTTGAGCTATTCCTGTTAGTGTTATTTCTCTTGAATATTCTCCTGTTGATGATTTTACTTCTACTTTATCTACTTCTAAATCAACATTATCTACTATTATATATTTTCCGTCTACTGCTCCTGCATAATCTTTTACCCAAAAATAATATGTTTTATTTTCTGTTACTGTTATTTCTTGGGTTATTTCTTCATTTACTATTGGGCCATCATCTAATTCTTTCCAATTTTCATCGTCTGCATTTGGTTCTTCTGCTTTATCACTAAACATATATGCTACTAATCCTGATAAATCATCCCGTGCTTTTCCTATTAATTTTACACTTGTTGCATAGGCTTTTGCTGGTTCTTTTGTTAATTCTATTTTATCTATATCTGAATCTGTATTATCTACTATTACTTCTTTTGTATCATCATCATCTGAATAGTTTCCTGCATTATCTATTGCACATGCTTTGTATGTTCCTTCTTCTTTTCCTATTATTGTTGCTTTATTATT
>CASFPB010000008.1 GCA_949296605.1 uncultured bacterium | reverse complement strand
TAAACTGGTTCAAAAGTCAAGGACAAAAAAGTTGACAGTATAAAATGTTAATAATTGAATGGATTATAGGGAAGCAAGATCTTCCCTATAATTTTTTTAGCATATTAAAATAATGTTTTGTAAAATTTAAGGCATAGTAAAAAACTTTAAGCAAGCTTAAAAAATTTTTAAAATAATCCATTCATCGAATTGACATAATTAAGTTCCTTATAGTATGACCAGTTAATAGGGTTGGTAAGATTAAATATAACTTTATCATCAGCTAAATCAATAAAATCTTTAGCTTTTTGTATTTCATCTAAAATGGTTTTATATTTTCCAATTTCTTTCTCAATGACACACTTTTCTTCATTTAAAGCATTTAGTTGTTTAATTATTATTTTTTCATCACGTTCAACGATACTAATCGGATCAATATAATTTCCTTTTTCTAGTTTTCTAATAGCTAATTGTTTCTTAATTTTTTCTCTTTTTTCTTGAGCCTTTCTTTCTCTAGCATCAATGATTGATTTAATTGAATTAAGTTTACAAGCTGGGATACCATAATAATAAGTTAAAGAATAAATACCAGTGACACAATAATCATAGAATTCAGTGGGAGTTAAACCACCTAAATTATATTGATATTGTTCATAGTTATAACTATGTAAATAATTAGTTATTAATTGACAAGCTAAATCATATGATTCACATCTAATTAATATATCTATAACAGCTATTTTAAGGCGTCCGAAAAAAGATTCCATAGGAGCATTGTCTTGACTATTACCTCTTCTTGAAACAGATTGAATAAAATCATTATCTTTCAATATTTCACTAAATTCAGTTGAAAGATATTGTGAACCACAATCGTGATGAATATAAACATTAACATCTTTTTTAAACTCATTTTTATGAACTTTCATCATATTATCATAAGCAGCTTTGATAAGTGAAACATCCATAGTTTTACTAACAGCAAACCCAAGTATTTCACAAGTATGGGCATCTTTAAAAGTACATAAATAACAAAGTTGTCTTTTAAGGCCATAATAAAGATATGTTATATCAGTAAGAATAACCGTTCTAGGAGCTATTTGAAAATCACGATTAACAAAGTTTTGATGAGTAGCACAAACATGATTATAGGTAGCTTGACCTTTATAAGCATCCTTGTGAGGAAGAGTAGCAGTGATGTGCATTTTACGCATAATTCTAGCACATGTAGAAACGCTTATTTGATAATTAAAATCACGTTCTAAAAAAGATTTAAAAGTTCTTTTACCAGGAACATGTCCTAGCTTATGAATTGTTAGGCGAAACATTTCCATAATCATTTCTTCCTCTTTTTGAGTTTTAATTTGTGATTCAGACTTATGTAAAAAGTTGTTTAGCCAGTTATAATACCCACTCTTACTAACCCCAAAAAAAGCACATAAATATTCAATAGAAAACCTATTATCAATAGAATTATAAGCACAGTATATTAAATAAAATTTGTCGTAATCTATTTTTTTCTCTGTGAATACGTAAGTACCCTCCGGCATTCTTCCGGATGTTTTTTTTTAAGTTTTTCAATTGTTTCTAAAAAAGCCACTCTTGAACGCAAATAAATAAGTTCATCTTCTGGTGACATTTCACCCATTTGTTCACTAGGAATAGTACCATCAACATACTTTACTTTTTCTTTAGGTGACATAGTAGCCTTTTTCTTAGCTCTTCTAGAAGCAGCATAAGCTCTATTTTCTCCTAATACATTAATGTCAAAACCAAAAGAAGCATAAGCTTCAAGCGGACTCATAGTTTCAAGTTTAGTATTTAATAAAGTATAAAAATCTTTAGTGTAGCAAATACCACCATTTTCTGTTATTCCTTTAACGTATTTATTGTCTTTTAAATATTCTTTTAATTCTTTGTTAGTCATAGTTAGTACCCTCTCTTTAACTTAATTATACAATAAATTAAGCTATATACCTATATTTTTAGCTCTATTAATAGCTTTTAATGTGGCATTTTCTATCATTATATTATATTTTTCAAGTTCACTATTATAATATTTTTCATATTCAGCATCAGACATATTATTAATGTAGGTAGCAAATTCAATAGGTGTCATTTTATTTCTATTCCATTGAGGACGCTTATAATTATAATAATATTCATAATCTTTAATTTCTTTTATTACATCATCTATATTATGGCATTTAGTAAAATCAACTTCATCTTTCATATGACCAAAGAAAGATTCTTGAGAGGAATTATCCCAGCAATTACCACGCTTTGACATAGACTGAATATAGCCGAGTTCTTTTAATTTATTTTGAAAAGTATCATTTAAATATAATATACCTTGATCAGAATGAAACATTTTATTATGAGAATTATTAATTACTGGTAATCCTTTTAATGTATCTAAAGCTAAGTTTAAGTTATTATTTTTACTAATTAATAGTTTAACAATACCACTAGAAGAATCTTTTAAAGCTGATAAATAAACAGTACCAAAAGGACATTTAAGATAAGAAATATCAGTTAAAGTAATCTCGCCTGGCTTACATAATTTAAACCTCCGTTTAACTAAGTTTTCTTTACAGTTACGTGTTAACAAATCTCTAGCTACTTTTCTTGATTTATTATGTTTTCTTACTCTACACGTAATATTAAATTTATGGCATAATCTAGCTATTTTATTCATACTCATATGATTATTATTTTTATCTAATAACATATAAATCATTCGTCTTCCTTTGGGATATTTATTAACATTAATAACTTCTTTAATTTTTTCAATATCTTTTTTATCTTGTTCAATCTTTAAAGCTTTATATTTACCATAATCATTATCTTTTAGAATATGATAATAAGAAGATTTACCCATACCAAAAAGCTTTAATATAGACCTAGTACTATAAAAACAATTAGAATCTTCAGCTAATTCTTTAATCATATGACAAATCATTTTTCTGCCTAAACAATCACAGCTAGCTAAATATGATTTAAACGCTTTAATTGTTTCATTACCCATTGATAGTAGTTTATTATACTTATTAGTCTCTACTTTAATGAGTAATTCAATATTACCATCTATTGGTAAACACTCTTTTTCTTGCCAAGAATTAATTTTATATTTTATGTTATTTTTTCTATCATAATTAATAATAGAAGAGTCTATTTCAAATATATTTAATATTTCATCAATATGATAGTCTTTAAAAACATAAGCTTCATTATAAAAGTTATCATTAAATATTAAAGTGCTTTTCGTTATCTTTTTTACATAAGGATTAGCTTTTAAATGATTAATTTGTTCATCAGAAAATGTAGACTTACTATTAACATTACTAGATTCTAGTCGACGTTGAAGTAAATATATTCGTTGATATCCAAGTTTATTTATATCAATATCTAATGATTTTAGTGTATCCTCGACTGACATTTTAGGTAATTTAGAATAAAGACTATTATATAGTTCTATAGTTGGGCTAATACCTTTTCTACCTTTTTCAAAATAAGGTGTACTTAATAAATATGAATTATAGGAAGCATCAGGTAAAATATTTAGTATATGTTGATATTTAATTTTATTTTTAGCACCACATGGACGTCTTTTCTTAAAATTAATACATAAATGTCTTATACAACCACGAGTAATTCTAGATGTATCTATCCCTAGCTTATTAAGAGCTTGTTTAATATTTGATTCGCAAAAATTAGGACTTATCAAATCATATAATTCTTGTCTAAATTCAAGTGTAAATCTTAACTCATAGGAATCAATATATTTTATTCTTGGATCTTTCTTAAATAGTTCTATTGTTTCATTATCATAATTTATTTTCTTCATAAATAAAAAAATGACACTAGAAGTGTCACAGTTAAATTGACATTTACTGTCAACTTACTGTCCTTTCCTCTAGTATCATTTTA
>CASFPB010000007.1 GCA_949296605.1 uncultured bacterium | reverse complement strand
TTTTATAATCATTTATTCTATCACTCAAAAAATGATTATACACAAATCTAGTACATCCAATAGTTTTATTAATTAATTCTTTTTGTTTATCTGTTGGATATAATCTTAAAACATATCCTTTAAATATTGTCTGCATAATTTCCCCCTAAATGATAAATTTATTATATCAAACAAATGTATGCATGTCAAGCAAATTTTTCGAAAAAGTATGACTTTCCTATTATATAAAAAACAATCAAAAAAATTAGCCATTATGACTAATTTTGATTAACATATTTTTTAAAATTTTTAAATTCTTGGCTATCTTCTAAATTTGTTTTAGCAAGTTCTTGTAATAATACTTTTTGATTTCTATCAAGTTTAGTTGGAATAATTATATTAATAACTGCATACATATTTCCTCTACTAAATGAATTAGGAGTTTTAATACCTTTACCTTTTAATTTAAGTTTTGTATAATTTTGCGTTCCTGCTTTTATATCTAAATATACATTTCCATTTAATGTAGGTATTTCTTTTTTACATCCAAGAATAGCATCAGTTATAGTAATTGGAACTTCTAAATAAATATCAGCACCATCTCTTTCAAATAATGGATGCTCTTTTATTTTAAATTCAATGAATACATCGCCATTTGATCCACCATTTACACCAGCATTACCTTTACCACTTAACCTAAGTTGAAATCCTTCATCTACCCCTTCTGGAATAGTTACAGTTAAAGTCTTTGTCTTTGAAACAATACCCTTTCCATGGCATTCATCACATATTGTATCATAACTTTTCCCAACGCCGCGACAATCCGGACAAGTTTTTTGAGTTTGCATATAACCAAAAATAGTTTGTTGTTGTTCTAAAACTCTACCTGCACCACCACATGTTTTACAAGTTTTTTCACCAAAGCCACCTTTACCATGGCAGTTAGAACATTCGGCGGTTAAATCTAATTTTATGTCTTTTTCACAACCAAAAGCAGCTTCTTCAAAAGTTAAATTTAAAACTACTCTAATATCTTTTCCCTTGGATGCTCTACTACCACTTCCTGATCTTGAAGATCTTCCAAATCCCCCAAATCCCGAAAAAGCACCACCAAAAAAGTCATTTAAAATATCATCAAGGTTTATATCGCTAGCATCAAAACCACCAAAACCGCTTGATGGTCCTCCACCATTTTGAAAAGCTGCATGACCAAATTGATCATATTGTTTTCTTTTATTAGGATCAGATAAAATAGCATAAGCTTCGCCGATTTCTTTAAACTTTTCTTCTGCGCCTGGTTCTTTATTTACATCAGGGTGATATTGCTTAGCCAATTTTCTAAATGCTCTTTTAATTTCTTCATCAGTTGCATTTTTACTTACGCCTAGTATTTCATAATAATCTTTTTTATTCATATATTACACCTTCTTATCAATAAGTTCTTCTAACATTTGCAACTTTTCTTCAAACATGGCAAATGCTTTTTTTATTGTCATTTTATCAGTAATATCAACACCGGTCTTTTTCAATATATTAAGTGGATAATCACTCGCTCCGGATTTTAAAAATTCCATATACTTAGTTTGCATATCATTTTCATTATTTATTATATCACTAGCAATTGATAACGCTGCTATTAAACCTGTTGCATATTTATATACATAAAATGAAGTATAAAAATGAGGAATCCTAGCCCATTCATATTTTATTGCATCATCAATAACAATATTTTTTCCAAAATATAGTTTATTTAAATCATAGTATGTATCACATAATAAATTAACAGTTATTGGAACATTTTTTTGATACTTTTCATGAATTATTTTTTCAAACTCTGCAAACATTGTTTGACGAAATATAGTTGTTCTCACCTTATCTAAAAAACTTGACAAATATAATATTTTTTCTTCATCACTTTTAGCATTTTTATAAAAATAATCATCAACTAATACCTCATTAACCGTAGATGCAATTTCTGCTAAAAATATTGGATAGTTTGCATCATTATAACTTTGAGATTCGTTAGAATAAAAGGTATGCATTGCATGTCCCAATTCATGCGCTAGTGTAGAAACTGAATCATTATTATTTTCATAATTTAAAGAAACATATGGATGAACCCCATAACAACCCCATTGATAAGCACCACTTCTTTTATATTTATTAGGATAAACATCAATCCATCCATCTGTAAATGCATGATTTAAGTCTTCAATGTATTTATCACCTAATGGTTTAAGGGCATCTTTTATTATTTTTATACCATCATCATATTTTATTTCACTATTATTACTTTTACCTAAATCAACGTAAATATCATACATGTGACTCTTAATTCCTAAAGCCTTATTTCTTACTTTTATATATCTATACATTAAAGGTAAATAGTGATGTATTTCATTTATAAAGTTACCATAAACATCAACATTTATATTATCGCTATATAAACTTTTTTCTAATGGACTATTAAAACCTTTTGCATTACTAATAAAGAAATTTTCTTTTATTTTTCCTTTATATAATTCAGATATGGTATTAATAAATTTCGCAAAAAAAGCATACATATTTTTAAAAGCTTGTTTACGAACACTACGATTATCACTAGTCATAAATTTTATATAATTTGAATTAGTCAATTTTACTCTTTTATTAGATTCATCTTTAATAAAACCTAAATCAATATCAATATTATCTAAACAAGAAAAGGCATCATGAGGTGTTCCAAAACTATTAGTTGCTAAGGTAATTATTTTCTCTTCTTTTTCACTTAATGTATATTTTTGATACCTAAAAATTTTTTCTAATAAAAAGCTATATTTTGCGAGTTCTTTATTTTCATTTATAAATTCTAATACTTTATCATAAGGAATAGATAGTAATTCACTTGATGTAAAATATGTTTTGGCATTGACATTTTCAACTAATCTTTCAGCTCTTTCTTTATAATTAATTCCTTTTTCGTTACTCATATCCTCATAATGATATAAATATGAATAAACATATACTTTTTCTAATAATTCATCAAGCCTACTAGATGTTTCCAAATATTTTAATAAATTATCACTATTTTTAACAATATTACCTTTCATAGCAACAATTTTATCAGCTAACATATTTATTTCAGTGCATAATCTTTCATATTCTTCACTATCTTTAATCATATCTTTTAAATTCCACTTAAAAGCATTAGCAATTTCGCAACGTTTTTTTTCCATATGTCTCCTATCTTAGTAAAGGTTCTAGTTTCCTAGAACCTTAAATATTATAAATTATTTTTCTTCGTATGTAGCATCTTCTACTTTTTCATGATCATCATCAGATTTACTATCAGGATTATTACCTTCTTTTGCTTGTGCTTCCTTAGCAGCTTGTTCATAAACTTTACCAGCTAAATCCATAGCCACTTTATTTAATTCTTCTGTTTTTTTCTTAATTTCATCTGTATCTGATCCTTCAAGAGCTTTTTTAACTTCTTCAATTAATTTTTCAGCTTTTTCTTTATCATTACTATCAACTTTATCTCCTAAATCAGATAATGCCTTTTCAGTAGCAAATACGCTTGAATCCGCTTCATTTCTAATTTCAGCTTCTTGTTTTCTCTTTTCATCTGCTTCTTTATTAGCTTCTGCTTCCTTCATCATTTTATCTATTTCTTCATCGCTTAAGTTTGTTGAAGAAGTAATAGTTATAGATTGTTCTTTATTTGTTCCTAAATCTTTTGCAGTAACATTTACGATACCATTAGCATCAATATCAAATTTTACTTCAATTTGAGGAACACCACGTCTTGCTGGAGGTAAATTTGTAAGTTGGAAGTTACCTAATGTTTTATTATCACTAGCCATTGGTCTTTCACCTTGTAATACATGAATATCAACAGCTGGTTGATTATCTACAGCAGTAGAAAACACTTGTGATTTACTAGTTGGTATTGTAGTATTTCTTGGTATTAATACAGTCATTACATTACCTAATGTTTCGATTCCTAATGAAAGTGGTGTAACATCAAGTAATACGATATCATCAACTTCACCAGTTAAAACTCCACCTTGAATAGCAGCTCCCATAGCAACAACTTCATCTGGATTAACACTCTTATTAGGTTCTTGGCCAAGTTCTTTTTTAACCAATTCTTGAATATATGGAATACGAGTTGAACCACCAACTAATATTACTTTATCAATATCACTTGCTTTTAATTTAGCGTCTTTAAGTGCCTTTTTAACAGGTTCTAGTGTTGAATCAAATAAATCACGACATAAGTCTTCAAATTTAGCCTTAGTCAAAGTCATATCCAAATGAATTGGGCCATCATCATTTTGAGCAATAAATGGTAAACTAATTTGAGCACTAGTCATACCAGATAAATCTTTTTTAGCTTTTTCAGCAGCATCTTTAATTCTTTGCATTGCCATTTTATCTTTAGATAAATCTATACCATTTTCTTTTTTAAATTCACTAACTAGGTAATCAGTTATTCTTTGATCAAAGTCATCTCCACCTAAACGATTATTACCACTAGTAGCTTTAACTTCAAATACACCATCACCTAATTCTAGAATTGAAACATCGAATGTTCCACCACCTAAGTCATAAACTAAAATTGTTTGTAATTTATCTTGTTTATCAAGACCATATGCTAAGGCTGCAGCAGTTGGTTCATTAATAATTCTTTCAACTTCAAGTCCAGCAATTTTACCAGCATTTTTAGTAGCTTGTCTTTCTGCATCATTAAAATAAGCAGGAACTGTAATAACAGCTTTTGTTACTTTTTCTCCTAAATAACTTTCTGCATCTTTTTTTAATTTAGAAAGTATTTTTGCACTAATTTCTTCTGGTGTCCATTTTTTACCATTTGCTTCAACTTTTTCGTTAGTTCCCATTTTTCTTTTAATTGAAGAAATAGTATTTTTAACATTAGTTACTGCTTGTCTTTTTGCAACTTCACCAACTAATTCTTCATCACCTTTAAAAGCAACTACTGATGGAGTAGTTCTATTTCCCTCAGCATTAGTAATTACTTTTGGTTCTCCCCCTTCTAGAACTGCTACACATGAGTTAGTAGTTCCTAAGTCAATACCTATAATTTTACTCATAATTATTCATCCTTCCTTTTATTTATCTATCTATTATAAAATTATTTATTATCTATTTTTCCCCTATTTATTCATTAACTTTTACCATAGCTACACGTATAACTTTTTCTTTATATGTATAACCTTTTTGTAAAACTTCTAAAACAACATTTGCAGGTAAGTTTTCATCTTTTTCAGTTAAAACTGCTTCCATTTTATTTGGATCAAATTCTAAACCATTGCAATCTATTTCTTTTACATCCATACTATTTAAAATATTTAATAGATTAGTATAAATCATTTTAAATCCGCTTAAGAATTTTGATAACTCATCAGTTAAATCGCGATCATCTAATTTAATAGCTCTTTCAAAATTATCAACGATTCCTAATATTTTAATTACAAGTTCCTCACCATCATATTTGCATATATTGCTTATCTCGTCTTCATATCTTCTACGCATGTTTTGCATTTCAGCAGTAATTCTTAATATTTTTTCATTTAAAGTTTTATTTTCTTCTTGCAACTTTTCTATTTTTTCATTATTTTTATTGTCTTTCTTTTTTGCACCTTTAATTTTATCTTTCGTTTCTTTAACTTTTTCTTCTTTTTTAACTTCTTTATTCTCCATTATTTTCCTTTCTATTGTCCAAATTCTCATCTACATATTCAAGTAAGCTTACAATTCTTTGATAATCCATTCTTTTTGGACCTATTACAGCTATAGTCCCATCTTCACCATTTATATGATACTTCTTACGAATTATAGTAACATTTGAATCAAATTCAGACTCATCACCAATATAAATTTTTATTTCATTAGTATCATTTTCATCTTTACTACTTACTTTTTCAATAAAATTTACGTCTTCTAATTTATTGGCAAGTCTTTTTAATTCTGCAACATCATTGTATTCTGGCTGTTCAAATATTTTAGTCCTACCAGATATATGAACGTTGCTAGTATTATTGGAAACAAAATCGTTAAATGCATCATAAAATATATTGTACACTGCTTCATATTGTTGAATCTGTCTTTTAATAATAGGTTTAATCTCATTTTCTAATCTTACTCCGACCTGATTTATTGGAGTTCCAACCAATAATTTATTTATAATCTCACTTGTTTTAATAATTTCATTAATACTTATATTGCTTGGTATATTAAAGGTTTTATTTTCTACTACGCCTTTATCAGTGCATACAACAGCAACAACTTGATTATCAGCAAGAGCAATTATATTTACTTGTAATAAAGCATTATCTGAGCTGTTTTTACCAAGAACAATGCTTGTATAATTAGTAATTTCACTAATTATTTCCATACACTTAGTAATTGCATCACTTAAAACTAATTCTTTATTAGCAAATATTTTTTGAAGTTTCAGCATATCACTACCAGTAATCTTTTCTGCTTCCATTAGATTTTCAACATAATAGCGATATCCTTTTTCACTTGGAACTCTACCTGAAGAAATATGATTTTTTTCAACATACCCTAAATCTTCTAATATTGCCATTTCATTTCTAATTGTTGCACTTGAACAATCAAATTTTGAACAAAGTGCCTTAGAACCGACTGGTTTAGCAGTTTTAATATATGTTTCAACTATCTCTTTTAAAAGACTATTTCTTCTATCATCCATAATCTTACCTCTTTATTGTTTAACGCTTAGCACTCATAATTTTCTAGTGCTAAACTTATTATAATATTATGTTTAGCACTTGTCAATATATAACTGCTAATTTATAAAAAATTGACAATAAAGATTAAGATTGGTATAATTTTTTTATAAAGAAGGTAGAAAAATGGCACAATTAAATGAACAAAGAATTGATATAAATGGAACAGAGCTTAATGGAAAAACTTATATAGATGCCGATTATCTAACAGCATTACTAGCAGCAGCAGATAAGCTAAAAAAACAAAAAGAAGAAACAAATAATGCATTATATAATGATAGTAAAATATTGGATTTTAAAAACAATGTAAGAAGAATTTGGGGAGATTGCGTTGCTCATGGGCCAAAGCCTTGGGAAAATAAAGAAAATATTATTGGTGAAGCATTAAATGTAGATTACTGCTTTAACAAAGATAAAATTTTAAAACATGCTGATGAAATAAAACAACTTCTTAGTCAAGTTCATAAAGCAACAACATATGATGATTTAAAAGTTTTAGATTCCGGGGAAAATTGGACAATGTTAAGGCAACACGTTAGTATGCTTATGGCCTTAGGAAACGCATTAGAATTAGTAGATTTTAAAGAAAATAGATTAGATTGGGATAAAAAAGAAACAGAAAATCCACATATTAGTTTCAAAATGTAAAAAAATATCACTTATAATAAGTGATATTTTTTAAAGCTTCTATTGCCTTTAAAATGCCAATTTTACCATATTCATATGTAAGACTACCTTGTAAATATGCAACGAATGGTTCTTTTAATGGACCATCGCAAGAAAGTTCAATTGAAGATCCTTGAGTAAATGAGCCACTTGCCATAATAATTTTATCTAAATATCCTGGCATGTCTGATGGTTCAACAGATGCTTGTGAATCAATAGCACTTCCGTTTTGAATACCTTTAACAAACGCTATTAATTTATCCTTATCATTAAAATAAATTGTTTGAACAATATCAGCTCGTTCATCATTCCATTTGGGTTCTACTTTATAACCTAAATTTTCCAAAATATATGATGCAAAGACAACGGTTTTTAAACTATTAGCAACAACACTTGGAGCCATATACAATCCTTGAAAAAAGCTTTTATTTGCCCCTAAACTTGGTCCAACTTCCTTACCTTCCCCAGCAACGTTTAATCGTTCTGCACATAAATTAATCAATTTTTTTGGCCCAACTATATAAGCGCCATTTGATGCTATACCGCCACCTAAGTTTTTAATTAATGAGCCAACACAAATGTCAACACCAACATCAGTAGGCTCTTTATCACTAACAAATTCACAATAACAGTTATCGACCATAATTATAATATCTTTATCAATGTTTTTAATTAATTTAACAACTTTTTCTATTTTATCAATCGGAATACTTTTTCTTAATGAGTATCCTTTGGACCTTTGTATTTCAATTAGTTTTACTTTATCTTTATTTATTCTTTCTTCTATTTTTCTATAATCAAAATCATCATTTAATAAATCAATTTGTTCATATTTTATACCAAAAGATTTCAAAGAACTTGAATTATCATTAAATCCTATTACTGAATCAAGTGTATCATATGGTTTTCCAGTTATTGAAAGTAATATATCATTTGGTCTTAATAATGCAAAAAAAGCTATACTCAAAGCGTGTGTTCCAGAAATAAATTGATTTCTAACTAAAGCATCTTCAGTGTGAAAAATATCTGCGTAAACTTTTTCTAATGCATCTCTTCCAATATCTCCATAACCATATCCAGTTGAGCTCATAAAATGACTTTCGGATATATTTTCTTTCCAAAATGCTTCAATTACTTTTTGACTATTAACAAATGCTATCTCATTTATTTTTTTAAATACGTCACTTATTTCTTCTTCTATTTTATCTATACTTTTATTCAAAATAACCACCATCCACTCTGATAACTGCATCATTTATATAATTTGCATTATCACTAGCCAAAAAATATACAACATTTGCTATATCATCACAATTAGCAAACTTTTTTAATCCTATTTTTTGAATTTCATTTTTTTTAAAATCATCAAATAAATTTTTATTCATGTCAGTATTAATCCAACCTGGAGCAATACAATTAACCCTAATTTTAGGGGCTAAATATTTTGCAAAATCATGAGTCAATGCTATAACTCCAGCTTTTGATGCATCATAATCTATACTTTCAATATAACCTGTATCTATTCCATTTGTGCTTGAAATATTTATTATTGAACCTTTATTCATAATAGTTGTAGCGTATTTTGTAACTAAAAATGTTCCTAATAAATTAACAGAAATAACTTTCATAAATTGATCTGCACTTTTTTCTTCTAATGGCAAATCAATAGCTATTCCTGCATTATTTACCAAAATATCTATGCTGTTGAATTCTTTTTTTATAGTATCAATCATGACTTTTACTTCATTTTCTAAGGATATGTCTGCACAAACTAATAAAACTTTTGATTTATATTTTTCTTCTAAATCTTTTTTTAATAGATTAGCTTCCTTTGTAGATTTATTATAGTTAAGAATAATATTATACCCATTTTCAGCAAATTTTTTTGCTATACTAGCACCTAATCCTTTAGATCCCCCAGTAATTAATACATTTTTTTTCAACATTATCACCCATTAAAATTTAAACTTTATTTTATTTAAAACTTGAAGTGCAACACTCCATAAATTAAAAAACATATGAATAATCTATAATATCTTTTTATCAAAAAAAGGAAAATTCATATGTCTAACATAAACTCTACAATAAAATTAATTAAAAAACAATAATTTTAATTATAGTATTATTTAATATTGTTTACCAACGTAAATTCTTGTGGTTGCTTTCTTACCACAAACTACACAAGGCCCATTAACTTCTTCATCTTCAATGATACAACGTGATTTTAATGTTGTATCTTCTTTTATCTTATCTTCACATTCTGTTTTGCCACACCAGTTTATTTTTATAAATCCTGGTTTATTTAAAGCTATATCTTTGAGTTCATCGTAGGTCTTTGCTTCATAAATCATTGAATCGCGACGTTTTTTAGCTTTTTCAAACATATCCTTTTGAATTATAACTAGTAGTTTTTTAATTTCTTCTATTATTTCATCATAATTCACTATAATTTTTTCAAGTGTGTCTCTTCTAACAATGGTAACTTGATTATTTTCTAAATCTCTTTTTCCAAGTTCCACTCTTATTGGATACCCTTTTACTTCTGCATCTGCAAATTTATAGCCTGGAGTTTTATTTGAATCATCTACTTTATATGTTATGTTGTTTTCCTTTAATTTATCTTCTAGTTCATTTAGTTTTACTGAAACTTCTCCAATAGGTATAATTATTACTTTCCATGGTGCTATTTTTGGTGGTAATACTAAACCATTATTATCTCCATGAGACATAATAATTCCCCCAATCATTCTAGTAGATACTCCCCAACTTGTTTGATATGGGACTTTTAATTTATTGTCTCGATCTGTAAATCTTATACCAAAAGCATCTGCAAAATGATTACCAAAATAGTGACTTGTTCCATTTTGAAGCGCATATCCATCATACATCATTGCTTCTATTGTGTATGTTATTTCTGCTCCTGCAAATTTTTCTTTTTCGGTTTTTTTACCTGTTATTACTGGTAATGCTAAATATTCTTCTTGAAACTTTTTATAAATATTAAACATTTTTAAAGTTTCTTCTATTGCTTCTTCACTTGTTCTATGCATAGTGTGGCCTTCTTGCCATAAAATTTCTCTACTTCTTAAAAAAGGCCTTGTAGTTTTTTCCCATCTAACTATGGTGCACCATTGATTATATAATTTAGGTAAATCGCGATATGTTTTTATAATTTTTTTGTAGTGTTCACAAAATAGCACTTCACTTGTAGGGCGAACACACATTCTTTCTTCTAATTTTTCTTTTCCGCCTTGCGTTACCCAAGCTACTTCTGGGGCAAACCCTTCAACATGTTCTTTTTCAACATTTAATAAAGATTCTGGTATAAACATTGGCATTTGAACATTTTCATGTCCAGTGTCTTTAAACATTTTATCAAGAACTTTTTGGATTTCTTCCCAAATTGCATATCCAAGTGGTCTTATAATCATACTACCTTTAACTGATGAATAGTCAATTAAATCAGCTTTCTTGCAAACATCAGTATACCATTTAGCAAAATCATCATCACGATTTGTAATTTCTTTTACTTCCATGTTTTCCTCCTTTATGTTTATTCAGCATTAAATTCTTTTAATTCGTTATCTTCAGTTAATATCTTATTTACTTGTGCTGTTGCATCATTTAACTTTTCACTGCAAAATTTAGCTAATTTCATTGCTTCAGTATATTTATTAATCGCTTTATCTAAATCTACATTTCCACTTTCTAATTCTTTTACTATTGTTTCGAGTTCTTGTAATGCACTTTCAAACGTTTTTTCTTTTTCCATTATTTATCCTCCATTATTTCTTTTACTTCTGCTTTTATTTTTCCTTTATGTAACTTTATATTTATATAATCATTTACTTTAGTATCATTACTATCTTTTATTATTTTTCCATTACATTCAACTAATGAATATCCTTTTTCAAGTATTCCTAATGGATTAACTAATTTTAATGTATTTATAAGCATTTCAAATTTTACTTTTTTGTCTTTAATTAATTCCATTGGATTTTTTAAAGTATATGACAACTTTATATTATTTAATAAATTTTCTTTATTAACAATTATACTTTTTATATCCTTATTTATATTTTCAATTAATGCATCTAGTTTTTGTTCTTTAATTTCATACATGCTCATTGGATTTTTTAATATAAAACTTTGTTTTAAACTTCTTAATTTAATAAATTTTGTATTTACCATATTTTTAATATTTCTGTTAAGTCTTATTTTATAATTATCTAAAAGAGTGTTTATGTCTAATACTGTTGGAACCGCCATTTCTGCTGCTCCGGTTGGAGTTGGTGCTCTTAAATCAGCTACAAAGTCTGCTATAGTCCAATCTATTTCATGCCCTACTGCACTTATAATTGGGGTTTTGCATTCATAAATAGCTTTTGCAACAATTTCTTCATTAAATGCCCATAAATCTTCAATTGAACCACCACCGCGACCAACAATAATTGTATCTACTCCATAAGCATCTGCTCTTTTTATTTGACGAACTATATCAGGCGCTGCATCTTTACCTTGAACTAAACAAGGAAAAAGTATTGCTTCACATATTGGATATCTTCTTTTAATTGTGCTCATAATATCTCTAACTGCTGCTCCGGTTGATGCTGTTATAACTCCTATTTTTTCAGGAAATTTAGGTATTGGCACTTTATGATTTTCATCAAATAATCCCATCATTGCTAACTTCTTTTTTAACTTTTCATATTCTATATAAAGTGCTCCTAAACCATCAACTTCCATTTTATCAATATATATTTGGTAAGATCCTTGTGCAGGATATGCTGAAATTCTTCCACTTACCAAAACATTCATTCCATCTTCTGGAGTAAATGTAAGTTTTACTGCACTACTTTGAAACATAACTGCACTTATTCTTGATGTATCATCTTTTAAAGTAAAATATAAATGTCCTCTCGTATGATTTTTAAAATTGCTTATTTCTCCTTTTAAATAAACTCTATTTAAAAATATATCCCCATCTAATAAATTTTTAATATAATTGTTTAATTCACTAATTTTTAAATATTCCTTGTCCATTATCTACCTCTTGATTTAATTAATGTTCCTATTAATTCGTAATTTTTTTTATATAAATCAATAAATATTTTTGCGTGTAATTGATCATGACTTTTAATAATTTCTTCTACCTCCGGCACAGAACATTTATTATACATATCAATAAAAAGGTTAATAAATTCTTGTGATGATACATCTAAAAAATATGAAAGTTCTTCTAAATTATATTTTAAATATCTTTCACATTTTCGATATTTTTCTTCATCAAAGCTAAATGCTTCTTCTCCTCTTGAATATTTAGCTGTCAAAGTTACCTCAAGAGTATCAAAAGCAAATTCATTATCAAGCATTACTACTTCAACTTTTTCTTTAGTTTGTAATAAACCAATATTTCCAAAATGCCTATCACTATTTAAAAATAATATGTCAAATAAATATATTTTTACTATATCATACATTAATTTATCAGCATTTAAAAAATTTTTTTCTAGCGCTATCCAGCAATCTATTAAACTTAATTTATTTGGCATAAATACATCAATTGGGATAAGTCTTCCTTGTTCATTTAAATCTTCACTTAAATAGTAAAATACTCCATCAATATTTACTGATTCGTATTTAGCACATTTAATATCAAGCAAGTTCGCTAAATCTTGGACAATTAACTCTGTTGTTTCAAAACTTTTTTCCGCTTTTTTTACATAATATTTTTTACCATTTAAAATAACAAATTTATTGATACTCTCTTGTATTGCCTTTTTATCCTGTTCTGTTAATACCATTGTTAACCCTTTATATATTTATCTAATACTGCATTAATAATTTTTCTAACAGATTCATCACTATATTTTTTAGATAGTTCAATTGCTTCATTGATTACTACTATTTCTGGAGTATCCATATATTTTAATTCATATAAAGCCATTCTAAGTATTGCAGCACCAGACTTATCAATTCTATCAATTGTCCAATCTTTCATTAAAGTATTTGCTAAATTATCTAATTCTGTTTTATATGTAATTACTCCATAAACGATATCTTTCACAAATTCATTACTAATGTCTAAATTTTCTTTTATTATTTCATCTACTTCGTACGGGACTTTTCTTTCTTCAAATATATCTATTTGATATAATATTACCATTATTTTTTCTCTAAGTTCACTTCTTGTTTTTCCCATAAAAATTGCTCCTAACTACTAAATTATAACAAAATAATCAAGAAATTAATAGTTATTTTTAAAGTGTTAATTTAAATTTGAAGTGCAACACTTCATCATTGAAAAAGACATATGAATAATCTATAATATCTTTTCGTCGAAAAAGAAAGGAAAATTCATATGTCTGACAAAAATATTACACTAAAAACAAAAGAAAATCAATACCATCATTTAACAAAAAAGGAAAGAATCATAATAGAATCATTAATTAATCAAAAAGATTCCAGTGGAAAAAGATTATTTAATAATACTTACATTGCTAATTACATCAAAGTTAATAAATCTACTATTTCTAGAGAATTAAAAAGGAGAAAAGAAAGAATGATTATTAGATCTGGAAAAACTAAAACTATGCCATATACTGCTGAATATGCTCAAGATGATGCTAGCTTTAAACGAGGTTTATCTAAGGGAGAATATAAACTAAGAAAATTTAAAAAGATGGCTAAATTTATTGAAGATAAAATAAAAAATGATAAATGGGCTCCTGATGTTATTGTTGGGTATATGAAAAATCATAATATGTTTAATTATTATGGTTTTACTTCTATTACTACACCAACCATTTATAATGCCATTAGATTTGGCATTATAAATGTTAAACTTGAAGATACTAGAAGAATGAAATATAAACCTGAATATGAATATAAAAATAAAACTGATCTTCCAGAATCCAAAGCTTTATACAGTATTAATAATAGACCAGATAAAATTAATAATAGGCAATATTTTGGGCATTTTGAATTAGATACTGTTATTGGCACAAAAAAAGGCAAACATGAATGTTTAATGACCTTAACCGAAAGAAAAACTCAATTTGAAATGATTTTCAAACTAAATTGTAAAACTAGTATTGAAGTTGTAAACAAATTTAATCAAATTAAAAATTTTATGAAATCTAACTATGATAAAATATTTAAATCTATTACAACTGATAATGGGACTGAGTTTTCAGATTTTTTATCTATTATTAAAGACACAAAAACCAAAATATATTTTTGCCATCCTTACTGCTCAGGGGAAAAAGGAACTAACGAAAAAAACAATAGTATAATTAGATATTTTATTAAAAAAGGTATGCCAATAGAAAATTACTCAAATGAAGATATCAATAAAATCGCTGAATGGATGAACAATTATCCTAGAAAGATTCTAAATTACAAAACTCCTCTAGAATGTTTACTAGAAGAGTTTAAAAACAAAAACACAATAAATAAAATTTACAAATTACAAGAAAAGATAAATTGTATTTAAATGATTTTATTCCAATTTCTTTATTGACATTTGGCTCCGGTTATTATGTTTTAAAAACGATTGAAAAGCCGATTACTTCTTTTTCGTTTTTCACTTTATAAGTTTAACATAAACCGCCAAATATCAATAAATTTTCTCGGCATAAAATCATTTCATAGATTATTCAAAATGTTGCACTTGACTTTTTAATTTTTAAGTTATTTTTAAAGTATAAATACAATTATAAAGAAATATATTAATATTAATAGCGTAGGTATTAACAATAAATATGATTTTTTATATTTATCCCATAATTTAATTTTAGTAAAATTAATTATAATGACGATAATAATTAATGAAATTACACCAATTAAAAAAGCTGATAACATAATTTTAAATTCTTTATCATTTAATATAAATAATAAAGGGAATAAAAACGGTATAAATATAGTTGCTCCAATAACTGGTTGATATTTTGGTCTTCCATTAAATTTAAAACCTATTTTACTTTGTATTTTTAATGCTATGATGAAATAGAAAAATAAAAAAATAAGAAAAAAAATTAAATATTTCATAAAACTCCTTTTTATAAGGATATCACAAATTAATTATTTTTCATAATTTAATTTAAAATTGTTCCTTCAACTACTAATTGATAACCCTCTATTATTTGATCACACGTAGTTAAATATATTTTATTTTCTTCATTTGTAATTTCTATATCTCCACTTTTTTTAACTCTATTTATTTTTGTAACTTTATATTTATTTGTTATATCTTTAAACTTTAAATATATTATATCATTTTCTTTAAGTTTATCTAATTCATTAAAGTAAGCTATTTTTCCAATTCCAGAATGAGCTGCAAATAAGTAACTGTTTTTTACTGGTATTTTTATTAGTTCTATATTTTTAGAAACATCATTTAAGGGATTATCATAATTATAAAATCCTAAATTTATATTAATACTAGGAATAATTAAATAACCATAATATTCTTCTTTTTGATAAGAATTATAATTGTTTAATAATTTAGTTTCTATTTTTTTGAAATTAATATTTTTGCCATTAATTAACACAATGATTATTGCTAATACTATTAAAGTTATAAAAATTTTTTTCTTCATAATATAATTCACATTCTATCTTTGCATCTATTCTGGTGTTTGGTATGTTTATAATTATATTTTCAATATTTTGATTATTTTCTACTTTTTCTTCGTTTGAAACGTTATTATCTTTTTCTTCATTTCCGTTATCTTTTAATATATAGAAAATTCCATATCCATTTATTTTCATTATATTATTTGTATCATTGAAATTTATAATCTTTTCTTCATTATTTATCTTAACTAAATACTCTTTCATTTCTAATGGTTTTTCACTTAGTATAAAATTTCCGTCTTTAATAAATGTTATACACTCTTCTTCGCTACAAATACTGTTTATTTCATCACTAGTTATTAATCCATTTAATAAATATCTGTTAATTTCTATATCTGTGTTGCTATATACATCTAAATATTCTTTTTCTTTTGTTATATTGTCTTTAATAATATAATTACCTGCTCGTAATTTTATATTACAATTATCATTACACTTAATCTCATTAATTTTATTAAATTTGTAATCATAGATTGTCACATCTGTAAATGTATTTAATTTATAATCTTTATCTTGATAATTAATTAAACTTGTTTTAATACTTACATTAAATTCTTTATAATTTTTATAAATATCAATATTATATATTTCACTATCATTTAAAAAATACATATCTTTACTATTTTCATATATACTATTTTCTGTTGTTTCCTTAATATATACATTAATTCCTTTTTCAAAATATATTGTATTGTTATTATTATCTAAAATATAATCTTCAACAAACTCATTATTTTCATTAAATACTGAATATTTAAAATAATAATCTTCATTATTAGGCATATAAAAATTAAATTTTATTTCATTTGTTAATACATTTACTTTTATTTGAAAGTTTTTATAATAAACATTGTTTGCATATACGTAATTATCATAAATATTTAAAGGCTTATTTTTAAAATCTATATTGTAAGTTCCTCCACTATTTAATAATATTTCAACTTTATTTTCGTAAATATTTGCACTTATATTCTCATTAATATAATATCCTGTTAAACTATAATCTTTTGTTTCTAAAATTAATGGTTCTTTGTAATTAATTTCATATTCTTTATCAGCTATTGATGGCATTTTATCATATTTTTTTAGTTCTTCTTTTATGTAATTTAATTCATTTGTAATATCAATTCGATTATTATCTTTTGTAATATTAAAAGTCATTGTTGGATTTGTTTCTTCCCATATTAGTTTTTGTATAACTGTATTTATTAATGTATCATTTGCTAAATTAGAAATGTAAGCTAAATTGTTTATTTTTGTTTCATCTAATATATTTATATTATCATAAGGGCTTAGTAAAAAGGCATATTTTCCCATTATTTTTTTATCTTTATATGGTATATTTGTTATATTTTCTCCATCATTTACCATAATATAATATTCTTCACTTGCCTTAACTGAAATAATTAATGCTAAGAATATAAAACTCATAAAAAATATTTTTTTCATATATAATCACTCCCTGGTTTTATATCCTAGCAAATGTATTTTCATTTAGGAATAGGAGTTTTTGTTATAAAAAAAGAGATTTTAACCCTTTTTGTCTCTTTTTGTCTTATTTTTAATTTCATCGTATAAAAAGTATAAACTTTGAACACCATTTTCTAGTCTAAAATAATGAATTATATAAAAAATAACAAATATTAATAAAATAAATACAGGAATAATAAAGATATATGATATAGAAACTAATATTAAAAATATTAAAAACATTATTACATAAAATAAAGTTATAATTAAATGAATTAATCTTTCATGTTGAAAAAAACTAATTTTAATTAACATATCTTCTAAATCAATTTCATTTTTATTATTTATTACATAATTAATATATTCATATAAATATTTTTTCATATTTTCTCTTTCCTATATCGTTTCGTTAAATAGTATCTTCTATTTAATTAGATTATAACATTTATTTATTTTTTTTCAATAAAAAAATGTCCTCTTATTAAGTGACATTATTTATTTTTTTTATTTTTATTTATTAATCTTACCTTTACACCTTTATATCTTGCAAATTGTTTTTTTACACCTTCAGGTAAGTTCTTTTTAAATGTTTTCACACTCACACCTCACTTCGCAAACATATTATAGCACATTGCTATATATTTTAGCAATCTCCTCAGCTACTTTTATACCATCCATAGCTGATGTAGTTATACCTCCAGCATAACCAGAGCCTTCACCACACGGATATATTCCACTTATATTCGATTGTAAATTTTCATTTCTCATTATTCTTATTGGTGATGATGTTCTTGTTTCTGGTGCAACAATTAATGCATCGTCACTTGCAAAACCTTTAATCTTTTTATCAAAATTTTCTATTCCTTCAATTAAAGATTTGCAAATGTATTCTGGTAATATATCGTTTATATTACTAAATATCCAATTGCCTTTAATAACTGGAATAACGTTACCTATTTTTTCACTAACAACATTGTTTTTAAAATCTATATATTTTTGAAGTGGCAATTTTCCATTAGTAATTTTATACGCTTTTTCTTCAATATGTTCCATATATTTTAAACCATCTAATGGCTTAACCCCAAAATCATTTTGATTTACTGTAACAATAATTGCACTATTAGCATTTTTTTCATCTCTTTTATAATTACTCATACCGTTAGTTACAATACCATTTTTTCTAGATGATGCATTAACAACAAATCCACCAGGACACATACAAAATGAATATACACCTCTATTACTTGATGTATTATATGTTAACTTATATGAAGCTTTTTTTAACTTTTCATTAACTATATTATATTGTGCTTCATCAATTAGTTTTTGAGGATGCATAATTCTTATGCCAATAGCAAAAGGTTTTGATTCCATATTTATATTTTTTTTATATAATAATTCAAAAGTATCTCTAGCACTATGACCGATTGCTAATATTAAAGCATCACACTTAATTTTTTTATCATGGACAACTATTTCTTCAATTTTATTATTTTTTATAATTATATCATTTAGTTTACTATTGTAATTTATTTTTCCTCCCATACTTATGATTTTATTTCTCATATTTATTATTACTTTTCTTAAATTATCAGTTCCAATATGAGGTTTATTTTCATAAAGTATTTCTTTTGGGGCCCCACATTCAACAAAAATTTCAAATACTTTTTTCATTCTACAATATTTATCTTTAACTAAGGTATTTAGTTTTCCATCTGAAAAAGTTCCTGCTCCACCTTCTCCAAATTGAACATTGGATTCTTCATTTAATATTCCTTTTTTCCAAAATTCATTAACTGTATTTATTCTATCTTCTATTTTTTCTCCCCGCTCATATATAACAGGTTTATATCCATTTTCTGCTAGCACATAAGCACAAAATAAACCTGCTGGGCCAGCTCCAATAATGGATATTTCATTATTGATTTTTTTATCTCCTTTAACTTGAAATTTATATTCTTCTATTGGGCTTTTAAAAATATCTTGATTTTTATTATTTAATAAATACTTTTCTTCATTATTTATTAATACATCAAATTCATAAACGAAACTTAATTTATGATTTTTTCTAGCATCTAATGATTTCTTTTTAATTTCATATTTTATAATTTCTTTTACTTTTATATTAAGTTTTTTAGCTATTGTTTTTTTAAAATTATCATCATCAATATTTACTTTTACTTGTCGCACTCTTATCATATATACTTCTCCCAACTAATAAGCCACTTAAAAATGCAAAACTTAAATTATATCCTCCACAATCACCATCAACATCTAAAACCTCACCGCAAAAGTATAAATTAGATACTTTCTTGGTTTCTAATGTTTCGTAATTTATTTCATCTAAACTAATACCTCCGCTACAAACTTGAGCACTCTCAAAACCTTTTGTATCTATTACATCGACTTCTAAATTATGTATGTTATTTATAAAAGTCATCTTTTTTGTATTTGTTAATTCACTCCATTTTTTATTATTGTCTATTTTTGATTTACTAGCTAAAATATTAGTTAATTTATAGTTTAAAAATCCATCACAAAGATTGGATATATTTTTTTTATTTAGTTTTATGTCTAATAGATTTAAGTATTTTAAGAATTCTTCATTATTACCATTAAACCATGGAATAAAATTTATTTTTACCTTTTGTTTCCTTTTATTAGCTAAATTTATTGCTATATTTCTACTTATATTAAAAACACATATCCCACTAATTCCATAATCTGTAAACTGAATTTCTCCTTCTTCTTCTTTTTCATTTGCCTTAATTTTAACTAATGTTCTTATTCCAGCCCATTTTTTTTCTAATCCCGTATCGGTTACTAATTGAACTAGTGATGGACTTATATTAAGGACATTTATATTAAAGCTTTTAGCAATATTATATCCATAACCATCACTACCTGTTTTTTTATATGATTTTGATCCTGTTGCAATTACAACAACATCAAATTCTTCACATAAATTATCATAATAAACTTTGAAATTTTTGTCTTTTATTATGTCTTTTATTTCAGTATTAGTTTTAAAAATTACTCCTTTATTCATAGCTTCTTCAACTAATATTGTTTTTATACTTGCAGCTTGATTAGAAAAGGGATAATAATATCCATTTTTTATATTTGGAATTATACCTAAACTATCTAAAAATTCTTTTGTCCTTCTAAGATTGTTTGTAGTTATAATTCTTTTTAATGCATCATTATTTGTTGAATGATATTTTGATATATCTTGAAATTCATTCCAATAGTTGCATTTTCCATTTCCTGTAAGCAAAAGTTTTTTTCCAAAATCTGGGTTTTTGTCAAATAAATAAACTTCATTAAAATTATTTTTGGCATTTATACTTGCAACTAAACCTGATGGGCCTCCACCAATTACAGCTATCTTCATATATTATCTTTCACATCCATTTTTAATTCTTCCCGTATCATTTTAATAGCATCAGGAATAAATTTTATTGTATCTGATGCAATCATGGCAATGTCTGTATTTTTATTTTGAGCAAGTTCTCCAGCTAAACCATTAAGATATGCACCAGCTGCAACGGTTAATAAATTATAATCATTATATCCTAGCATTCCTACTAGAATTCCTGATAAAACATCTCCTGAACCTGCGGTAGCCATTCCTGCACACCCTTTATTAACTTTGTAAAAATTATTTTTATCTGCAACTATTGTCCTTTCTCCTTTTAATAATAAAATAACATTATATTCATTAACAAATTTTTTAACATAAAACTCTTTATTTTTTAAAATTTCTTCAATATCTATTTTAATTAATCTTGAAAATTCTTTAATATGAGGAGTTAATACAATTTTTGCTTTTGAATCTTTTAACCAGTTTAAATTATTTGCTAATATATTTAATCCATCAGCATCAATTACTAATTTGCCTTTGTAATTTTTCAAAATGAACTTTAAAATTTCTTCATTTTCTTTTGTCTGCTGCCATCCCATTCCAATTGCTAATGCATCTAAATTCTTTATGCTTTCTTCTAAATTATTTTCAAGTATAAATATTGTTTCTTCTAAAATATTTGGAATAACATATTTTGCTATGTCTTTTTTTATTATTAATCTAACTATCCCTGCACCACTTCGCATTGCGCTTGCTCCATAATATGCTAATTTTATTGAGCCCGTATAGTTAATTGAACCACCTAAAATACCTACTTTTCCAAAATCACCTTTATTACAATTACTTTTTCTTTCTTTGAAATAGTTTTTAATATCACTTACTTCTAAATTCATATTTGCCTTTCCTTTATTTTAGTATAGCATAATTTACTGAAAAAGAAAAAACTGATTTATTCAGTTTATTCAATTGTTTCCATTTTAAGAAAATTTGTTAGTCTTTCATTACTTGCGTTTGGAACACCACCAGTTATAATAAGTCTGTCGTCTTTTTTTAAATTAAAATATTCTTTTGTCTTTTCCATTACTAAATTTACTAATTCATCTGTATCATCCATTAATGGAACTATTGTAGTATAAACACCATAATTTAATGCAAGCATTCTAGCTGATTTTTCAGTTGTGCAATTAGCAAGTATCGGAGCATTTGGACGATAATTACTTATCATTCTAGCACTATAGCCACTAATTGATTCTACTGCAATAGCTTTTACTGAAACATAGTTTGTTATATCTACTACAGCTTTTGCAATACATTCAGTTCTACCTACTTTTCCTAAATAAGTAAAATGTTTTGCACTATGTTCTTCCGTATCATTAGCAATACTTGCCATGTAACTAACTGCTTCAATCGGATATTTTCCTGTTGTTGTTTCTCCACTTAACATTATGGCATCTGTTCCATCTAATACTGCATTTGCTACATCTGTTACTTCTGCTCTAGTTGGTCTTGAATTTTTTTTCATACTTTCAAGCATTTCAGTTGCTACTATACAAATTTTTCCATTTTCCCTAGCTTTTTGAATAATTTGCTTTTGATATACTGGTAATAATGATATTGGAACTTCTTCTCCTAAATCTCCACGAGCTACCATTACTCCATCGCTAACACTTAATATTTCATCTAAATTATTAATTCCAGTCATGCTTTCAATTTTAGAAATTATTTTAATATTTGCTTTTTCACTATCAATTATTTTACGTGCTTCTAAAACATCTTCTTTTGAAGAAACAAATGAAAGTGCTAAAAAATCCCCATCATGTTGACAAGCATATTTGATATCTTCTTTATCGTCTTCACTAATAAAAGGAATATTTAATTCTACTCCTGGTGCAAATAAACTTTTTTTGCTTTCAAGTATTCCACCATTTATAACTTTACATGTAACACTTTCACTATCTTTTTCAATTACTTCTATTTTCATTAAACCATTTTCAAGTTGAATTATATCTCCTATATTAAGACTATCTATAGCGTCTGGATGATTAACACTAAATCTATTTTCGTCTCCAACAACTTTTTCTTTTACAATCTTTATAGTATTTCCTGGAATTAAATTAATTCCTCCTTCTTTTACTTCTCCATTTCTAAATTCTGGTCCTTTAGTATCAAATAACAATCCTATATTTCTTTTTTGTTCTTCATTACTTTTCTTTACTAAATCAATAACTGTTTGGCGTTCTTCTAATGTTGCATGAGAAAAATTTACTCTTGCTACGTTCATTCCAGCATCTACCATCTTTTTAAATACTTCATAGCTATTACTTGATGGACCAATACTACAAACAATTTTTGTTTTTTTCATAATATACTTCCTTTCAAACACTTAAATACTTGATAAGTATATCATTTTAATCCTTTATTAACAATATTTTTTCTCTTAACTTTTTGATATATTTAATATTAATCCAATACTAAACATGCTTACTAATAAACTAGACCCTCCATAAGATAAAAATGGAAGTGTTACACCTGTTACTGGAATTAATCCAATAACAACGCAAATATTTAATAATGATTGAATTATTATTCCAAATCCAAGTCCAAATGCTAGATATTTTTTAAATAGATCATTTTGTTTTAATGCTATTTTTATAATTCTATAAAAAATAAAAGCCAAAAATGAAGTTACTATTAATATTCCTAAAAAGCCAAATTCTTCGGAAATAATAGAAAATATAAAATCTGTTTGAGGTTCTGGTAAATAAAATTGTTTTTGTCTGCTATTTAGAAATCCTTGACCAAGTAAACCACCAGGTCCTATTGCATAAAGAGATTGGATAATTTGATATCCACTTCCTAAAGGATCTACCCACGGATTTAAAAATGATACTATTCTTTGCATACGATATGGTGCAACTATAATTAAACCTGCTATACCTAATAAACCAAGTATTCCAGTTTTAACAAAAAATGACATTTTTACACCAGATATAAATATCAAAACTATTAAAGTTAAAACAATAACCATACCTGTTCCAAAATCTGGTTCTAACATGATTAGTGCAAAAAATACACCAATTACTAAAAGTATGGGAAAGACTCCTTTTTTTATATCTTTTATTATTCTTTGATTTGTTGCTAAATATTTCGATACATAAATTATTAATCCCATTTTAGCAAATTCACTGGGCTGAATACCAAATCCCCCAATACCAAACCAACTTCTACTACCATTTCTTATAGTTCCAATGCCAGGTATTAATACTAAAGTTAAAAGAAATAAACAAATAAATAATATTAAATTGGATTTTTTATATAAATAATTTATATTAATTTTAGTAGTAATATACATTATTATAAGTCCAATTATAAAAAATGCAGTTTGGGCTTTAACAAATTTAAATGGGTCATTATATTTATATTCTGCCCATATACTACTTGCTGAATATATCATAATTATTCCAAATACTGCAATTAATATAACACTTATAAGGAGCATTTTATCTATTTTTTTTAGCATATTATCCCCCTATTAATTAATATTTTATTCTTTAAAAAAAATGACTTTTAATAGTCATTTTATAGCCATACCCCATAAGTTATTGCAGCCATTGATAATATAAAACCAGCTACCCAAAACATTTTTATGATATCTTGTTCACTCCATCCTAATTCTTCAAAATGATGGTGCAATGGTGCTTTTAAAAATATTTTTTTATTAAATTGCCTAATGGATATTATTTGAATTAAACTACTTAGTGTTTCAATTACAAATACTCCTCCAATTAATACTAATGATAATTCATGTCTTGAAACAACTGCAACACTTGCTAGTGCTCCTCCTAATGCTAAAGATCCTAAATCACCCATAAATATTCGAGCAGGATGAGTATTAAATACTAAGAATCCAATTAAAGACCCCGTTAAAAGGAAACAAAATATTGCAACTTCTTGGTATCCTTCTAGCCAACCTGCATTCCATGTAATTATTCCGTATGCAAAAAATGCTATCGCTGCTAAACCACCAGCTAAACCATCTAAGCCGTCTGTAATATTAACTGCATTTGTAGTTCCAACAAGCAAAAATAATATAAATATTCCAAACATCCAACCAAGTGGTATATAAATATTTAAAAATGATAAACTTAATGTTGGTTCTCCTCCACCTTTCATAAATAAGTAAAAGAAAACTAATGCTATTACCATTTGAATAAGAAATTTTGTTACAAGACTTAATCCATTATTGTTATGATATCTTATTTTTAAATAATCATCTATAAAACCTAATAATGCATAAGCTAAAAATACAAATACAACTATAATTAAATTATAACTAATTTCTATGCTACCTTTAATATATAAAAGTATCAATGATACTATTACTGGTATTATGAATATTACTCCTCCCATTGTAGGAGTTCCTTCTTTTTTTAAATGTCTTTTCGATATTAATCTACTAACTGATTGCCCAAAATGTAATTTTTTAAATAATGGGATTACAAATAATCCAGTTACCAATGATAATACAAATCCTAGCATCAGTGCCATCGCTGCTTTTGCAAGAATTAGCATAAAATCACCTCTTATTAATTATTATACTATAATTTTATTTTTATAAGTTGATTTTAATTTATATTTACATTCTTTTACAATTAATTTAACATTAAAACTACTGTTCCACCTTCTTTTACATACATTTCACCTGTTGGTGTTTGATATATAACTTTTTCCCCATTTCCACTATATTCTATATTAAATCCTTTCAGTGCTTTTTTAGCTTCTCTTAAACTTAAATTTGTAACATCTGGAACTGTAACATATTTTGTATCTAACCAAGTGTATTCTTTTGGTATTCCTTCTGTGTCAGGTTCTATATCTAATATATCTATTGCACTTAAAAATATATTTCTTGCTATTGGTGCTGCTACTGTTCCACCATATTGAACAACATTTTTAGGATTTTCCACTGCAACATAAATCACTATTTCAGGATCATCTGCTGGCATAAAACCAATAAATGATAAAATATATTTTGAATCTGAATATACTCCATTTTCTACTGTTTGTGCTGTTCCAGTTTTACCACCAATCCGATAATTTTCAATATAGGCATTATGTCCACTTCCTTTTGCTACTACACTTTCTAATGCATAGCGAACTATTGATGATGTTTCATCACTAATAACTTTTTTTATAGCATTAGGACTAACACTTTTTATTATGGTATCAGTTTCTGGTTCTAAATAATTTCTTACAACATAAGGAGTATATAAAGTTCCTCCGTTTATTACTGCACTAACTGCTCTTACTTGTTGTGAGGTATTCCTCTAAATGATACTTTTTACCTAAATTATTACTGGATGCTCTTAGTGTTGTTCCAGTTTTAAAAATAATATCTAATTTTATTTTTTTATGATTATCTTCATCTTTATTAACGATTATTTTTTCCACTAATGAATTAAATATATCACTTAAGCATAATTCATCTTCGATAGAATGTTCTAAATTTTCTCTTATACTATTTATTTCTTTTTCAATTAAATATTCATCTAACTTATTAGTTTTTAAATTGTCTATTTTATCTAAATATTCATTTAACTCTAAATTTAAACTATCTACTTGTTTTTTATAATCAATATTTTCTAAGTATCCATCCATTACAAGTTCTAATAACTTATCTTTTTTATTTTTTATAACTTCACATTTAGATTCTAAAACTTTTATTTCGTTATCACTATTTTTAGATAGTAAATAGTTTTTACATTCTTTAATAAGACTATCAAAGATTATTTTTTTATCAAGATATAGTTTAGATATAATACTTTTAAATAATTCATCTAATTCATGTTCAAATACTCTATTATTAGTACAACCTTTTAAACTATCACGCCGATATACCTGGCATTCCCATACAGGATTATTTTTTCTTTTACCAGCACTATTCCTATGATAAGTAACATTATGAACACCACAATATATTTTTCCTGAATAAGTATAACGATTATGAAATATTGTTTTATCTTCTATTTTATTTAAATAACTTTTTTGTCTTTTTCTTAATTTGATATTGGCTATGCTCCATAATTCTTCTGATACAATTGGAGGTACTTTATCATAATCTTTATAAATAACCCAATCATCTTTATCTAATTTCTTTTTCTTTTTAGTTCGATAATCTAATACTTTTGTTTTATTCCCGCAATAATATCCTTTATATTTAGGATTTTCAATTATTCTAGTAATAATAGTAGTATCTAATCTTTTACCAGTTTTTGTTTTATAGTTTAATTCATATAAATATTTAGATATTTTAGATAAGCCATCATTTGTATTTGCATATCTATCATAAATTATTTTAATCATTTCAGCTTCTTTTTCGTTAATAACTAATTTTCCATTATCTTTTTCATAACCATAAATATTAGAGCATCCTAATACATTACCATTATCAATACTTCTTTTCATTCCAAATGATACTCTTTCCGATAATTTTCGCACTTCATCTTGGGCAACACTTGCCATAATAGTAAGTCTTAACTCTGAATCTGGTAATATTGTATTAATATTATCATTTAAAAAATATACTCCAACTCCACTAGCAAGTAATTCTTGGGTATATTTAATACTATCCAATGTGCTTCTTGAAAACCTTGATATTTCTTTTGTTAAAATTAAATCAAACTTACCATTTTTAGCATCATTAATCATTTTTAGGAATTCTTCTCGTTTAAAAACTCTAGTACCACTAATACCTTCATCGATATATGAACCCTTAAATTCCCATTTAGGAATTTTATTTATATAATCATTAAAGAAAGTTATTTGATTTTTTAAAGAATTTATTTGTTCATCTTTTTCAGTGGATACACGAGCATAAAAACAAACTCTTAAATTTAATTCTTGAAGTGGTATTCCTTTCATTATATTATTCCTAACTGTATATAGATCCATAATCTATTCTCCCTACTTAAACTTTAATTAACTTATTCATAACAAAAGAGTACATATCTTCATTTATAAATTTATTTCGTTTCAAATACTCTGTTAATTTTATTTTAATTTCTATTTCAATAGATTTATTAATTATATTTTCCAATATCTTATCCTCCTTCTTCATTTTATTTAATTAAATAAAAAAAAGAACTTAAGCCCTTAAGTTCTACAAAAGATCTGAAAACCTAAGTAGCTTAAAAAAATAAGATATTAAGTTTTCAAATAACAAATTTAATTACTTTGATAATTCATAATATTTCTAGCAACAATATAACCATCAATATTATCTGGTAATAAATTATTTTGTTCTAAAAACAAAAATAATTCTTTTAAAAAGATAATTTTATCTTCATAAGATAACTTTTCAAAATTAGATAACACGTTTTCTATACCTTTTTGATAAAAACGATAAAACGAATTGTAATTATAATTTAGATAACATTTAATATCTTTAATTAGATTATTAGAATATCCAATTACTAAAGGATTAAATATTTCTATATTAGTATCTTCTAAATCAAGATTACTTGTATTTAAACTATTTATTAATTAAATTATTCATACTTTTTAGTGTTCTTACTCTCATGTTTTCAAAATCATATTCCTGTTTTTTTCCTCTAAAATGTTCTTCTATTCTCCATCTAGACAAATATAATCTTACTATTCTTATAACATCTTCTTTACTTTCAA
>CASFPB010000006.1 GCA_949296605.1 uncultured bacterium | reverse complement strand
CCTGCACATGAAGATGACCTATATGAACCTAAATTTGTTGTCCTTGCACAACTACTTGCTAGAACACTATATCCATAATCACTCGGATAAATTAATCCTATATATCCTTCTTCCTCTGTTGGTCTTCCACTATATACTGTTGTTCCTCTTTCATATCCGTAAAATGCTTCTGCTGTAATACTATAAGATGAATATCCTCCCAAATACCATGTTACATTTTGTATCATGTTTCTATATGTCCCATTTATTCCTATTTCCCTATAATCACAATTTCCTGGAACAGTTGTTGAATATCCGTAACAATATGTTGAAACGCTACTTTTATTACTTTCCCAATCATAATATGCTCCATTTAACAAACTTTTTAAACTTGATGCACTCCAATCATTTGTATTTGATTTATCCCACACTAGTCCTCCAATTGATTCTTCTCTTATTATTTTTACTAAATTTCCACTTTGTCCATGTGATGCTGAATCAAATACTCCTATTATTCTCCACAACTCATTATTAAACCATATATAATTATTTGGATTTTTTCCTTCATATCTATATCCATTTTCATTAACTACTTGCCCAGTTCCTTGTGTTTGTCCTGACAAACTTATTATTTTATTATTTAAATATGTTTTAGATATGGTTGTAAAATCAATATCACAAGATGCATTATTAGTAATATCTTCAATATATAATTTCCAATTATCATAATCCCATTTTCCTTTTGCATTTTCACAACTTACATCAACTCTATACATACCTTTAGATGGAAAACTATTAGTGCTTACTCCATCTAATGTAAGAGCATACATAATACCATTTTTTTTAAATACTTTTTTATTATTATCATTATTATAATTATTTAATACTATAATACTAATAAATATAATTAAAACAAATATGCTAATTATTAATAATCTTTTTCTCATTTAGACAACTCCTTATCTCATTTATTAAATCTATTAATCTTATTTTTAAATAATAAATATCGTATTTATTATTTTCATATTCTTCTTTTTTGACAATATCCAAATTATC
Source organism: uncultured bacterium (assembly GCA_949296605.1). Taxonomy (GTDB): domain Bacteria; phylum Bacillota_I; class Bacilli_A; order RF39; family UBA660; genus Onthocola_B. Next base: position 2,258 of record CASFPB010000006.1, on the reverse strand, counting down.
TAATATTAATTTATTTACATTCTTTAAATTATCAATTCCAAACATATCAACTATCTTTTTATCAACACCTAATAATTTTATTTTATCTTTAACTTTTATTAATATTAGATAGTTTGGATATAACTTTTTTAGTATTAAATATCTTTCATTCATCTAAATCCTCACATAATAGTTCTAGAAAAAGCCCTTAGACTTTCTCATCTATTATTTATTTTTGAAAATAATTTCAGGATAGTTCATGGCCTTAATGCTTGTTTTTAAATAGCCATAACCATTTAAACATAAAACATTTAGGACTAACGGAATAGCCGTTATTCGCGTTGTTATTGTTCAGGTTGTTATTGTTCAGATTGCCGTTATTATTCAGATTAAACACATTGTTTGAGTTGGACGAATTCGGTTTATTAAAGAACTACCCTACCAATATCTATCAAAAATATTAGTTACTGCATTTTTATTAGCAAAAGGATAACTATGCTTATAATTTTCAATACTACTAAATACTTGACTAAATTCAATCATTTCATTTTCAAATAAATATTTAGTTCTTTTTATTCCTTTTCTTATATTTTTTTTACTATTTTTATTTAATTTAATTATAGTTTTTTTATTTATTACTTTAAAATTATAACCTAAAAATGATACTCCATTTTTAGCATTTACAATCATAGTTTTATTTTTATTAATATCTAATTTATATTCTATATTTAATTTTTCTTCAATAATTTTTAAACATTTATTTAAATAATTTTTATCATTATGAATAAATATATAATCATCCATATAATTTACAAATTTTAATTTTAAATTATTAATTATGTAATGTTGCAATTTAGCTAAATAAAATATTGCTAAAAATTGACTAGTCATATTACCAATAGGTAATCCTTTACCAAAATTATATAAAGGTAATTCTATTTTTAATTTTTTTTCAAACCTTTTTATAACTAAATTAATATATTCTTTATTAGTGCTACAAATTATACTTTTTACCAAACTAAATTCATCATAAGTTAAATCATTTTTAATTAATTCTAATAATTTACAATGATCAATTTTATAGAAAAATTTAGAAATATCTAATTTTAAAAAATATATATTTTCATATTTTTTAAAATATTTTATATCTTTTTTTAACAATTTAATAGTATAATCTATACCCATGTTTTTTCTTGTTGCACAATTTCGATAATTAAGATATTTTGTAAGTTTAGGCATAAGTATAAATCTTGCAACATAATGATTAATTATTTTATCATAAATACTTTGACTCATCACCACCCTTATTTTAGGTTTAAATACTAGAAATATATTATATTTACCCCCATCATATAAATTATTTTCTAATACTCTTTTTATATCAATAAGATATTCAATTTTCTGTTTTTCAAATTCAAATATCTTCTTTTTATTTTTAACATTTTTTCTAATCTCTTCTTCATATATTATTTTTAAATCTTTAATTAATACTTTCATATTTATTATTTATCCATTTAGTTACCATTTTATTAATTTCAATTAATTTTTCTCCAATACTACATAAATTTTTTTCACTTATATATTTTAAAGTAAATAATCTATCTAACAAAAAATCTAAATATGCAATATTCCCTTTAATATTAGATTTATAATAACCAATATTATCTTCATCATAATTTAATTTTAATATCAACTCAATTATTAAATTAGAAACAACTCTTATTTTATCTTTATAAAAATAATCTTTTCTTGGAATATTTTCTATTAAATTATCTAATTCATTAATAAACAATTTATATTTATTTAAAAGAGTAAACTCATTATTATTTATTTTAAACATTCTTGAATATATTTTAAAATATTTTCTAATTTTTCAGGACTTGCAAACTTTACTCTTTTAATTAATAAATCAAGACGATTATTTAATGAACTATAATTTATAGATTTTTCCAAAATATCATCGTAATTATTATTTTTATTAAAATCTTTAAAAAGTATTTTTTTATCTTTATCAAATATTTTATAAGAAATATTTGATTCTTCCAATATTTTTAAATTTTTTTCTAAAATATTATTTGGAAAACCACATTTAAGATTCGTCAATACTTTATAACCAAATAGAAAATTAAAAATTAAAGCATCTTCATTAAATACCATTAAAAACTTTCCCTCTTTTTTAAAGATAGCCACATAATGTTTGTTTTCCACAACATGCAATGTATTACTATTAGTTGCTAATTTGGGCAAAACATCCCGTTTGTTTGTTTGTTTGTTTGTTT
>CASFPB010000005.1 GCA_949296605.1 uncultured bacterium | reverse complement strand
AGTAAAGAAGATGTTATAAGAATAGTAAGATTATATTTGTCTAGATGGAGAATAGAAGAACATTTTAGAGGAAAAAAACAGGAATATGATTTTGAAAACATGAGAGTAAGAACACTAAAAAGTATGAATAATTTAAATATGTTACTTATTATACATATAGCAATATTAGCAGCTAAAATTGATAGTAAAATATTAACAATTAAAATTATATGTGCATCAAAATCGTTAAGAAATAAAGTAATTGTGTGGTTAAGTCAAATATCAAAAGTAATGAAAGAAATATTAAAATATGCCCATGAAGGAATAAAACGATGGCAAGTTATAGAAGTTAGAGAACCAAGGCAATTAAGTTTAAATATTTAAAAATATTTTGAAATAAAAAAAACATATAAAATGTGTTTTGTTTTAGCATGTGAAAAAGCAGAAAAAATAAGAGATTTATAATGATTATTAAACAAATAAAACTCAAAAATTTCAAACACTCATAAAATCCATAAATTTTTTCGTAAAAAACCGAAATTCAAATTGCAATACGAGTTGTAATTTCTTTTGAAGTATTATATAATTTAAGCATAAAATATGTACCTACTTTTTAGATACTTTAATTAAAATAATTGTAGCATAAAATAATCGTTTTATCAAAATTAGGTCAGGGAAATGTTATGTTAAATTAACCCTATATTTTATAAAAAAATTGTTTGGCAATAAAATACAAAAGAAGTTGGAATAAATTGTTGAATGTTTGGTTGTAAAAAACAATCATTTATTAACAATGTATTAAATAAATAATTTAATTAATATTTTGGTGTATTTATTAAAAAATGAGATTTAACAATTTATAATGATCGATTTCAAAATATAATTAATTCAAAAGCAAAGGAAGTTGAGTAAGTTTATGAAGGAAAAAATAATAATTATTATAGCAATAGTTATTGCTTTATCATTATTTATTTTATTTTATTTTTCAAAAGGAAATAAATATACCGTTAATGATATTGCTAAATATTTAGAACAATATAATAATGAATTTAGTATAAAAGACATAAGAGAGCAAAAAATATATTTGGAAAATATTAATAATAATCCATTGGCGCTTTTTGAATGTTCTCCTAAAAACAACACATCAATTAAATTTTATATATATGAAACGTATTCAAATCCAGGTTTACCATTTGGAAAAAATATTTTAGCAGATACTTATAATGAAGAAGTTAATAAGTATTTAAAAGATAAGTATTTAAAAAAAATTGTAATTGAAAATGCGGGTTGTATTGATAATGCTATAATGGAAATTGATACTATCAGGGAACAAATTTATTTCGAAAAAAATAATAATTTTGGTATTAAAAATGATTATTTATATACGATTTGTTTAACAATAGATTATTATAATAATATAAATGAAGAGATAGTGTGCTTTAATTATGGGGAAAAAACAAGTGATGTTTTAATAAGAAAATTGAACATACAAAAAAGAAGGTAATATGTAAATGGTTAAATAAAATGTAGAAAATGAGCAAAAATAGTTGTCGATTTTCTACATTTTTAATTAATGTTACAATTACAATAGCTACTATTTATACTGAAAATATATGAATGTGTCCTCACATGTTTTGTCTGGCAAGCACTGAATTTATACTCCAACACAAATTCTGAAATGGGAATTGCCCATACCCCTTTATTTGAAAGATAGTATTAATCATTAAGATGACTCTATTATATATAATAAGTTTATTAATATCTAAATTATAAATTGTGAGTTGTTTATTAAATAGTTCAGCAATAAAGAGTGAATTCACTTTTTATTTTATAAAAAACATTCAAAAATAAAAATTGAAAAATTTTTTGCCCAAAAAGAAAAAATAAAGAAAGTAAAAAAGAATCTGCCAATAATATTGCATTAGCCACAAACTAATAATTTATCTTTTTTTAATGCTCTTTTTTCTATTCACCTCGTATACATCAACTACCTTTATATAAATTTCAAATAATTGATGCAAAAAAAATTCATGTAAATGTCAACATAAAATGTCATAAAAATTTTAATATTAAAATGTCATAAATTATGGGGTGTTTAATACACTCATTTTTTTATTCCAATTTCCTTTATGACAAGCAGAAATATTTTAAATAAATTATAAGTTGTATTAATTATTAATTTTTCAAAAATAAAAAATAACAATTAAACTCCAACAAAGTATGAAATGATTCTTTACTTGTCAAAAGTTCTCGACATAAAATCATTTTATAGATTATTCAAAATGTTGCACTTGGCTTTTTATTTTTTAATTTTATGACTTAATTCCCGTTATTAAATTTACGGGAATTCCGAATTTTACGTAAAAAACCGAAACTCAAATTAAAAAGTATTGACAATTAATTATTTTATGTTATAATAATCAATCAAAAAAAGGAAGTGTTTAGTGTGGAAAAAGCCAAAAAGCAATTAATTTTATATGCTGGTGCAATTGTTTTAGTCGGATCTATTTTAACTACTACTTTTGTTACTAGTTTACCAACAAAAGGTAAGAAAAAATCTAGCAAGGATTATTTTAATATAAGTGATGATAAAATAACTTGCACTATGTTACCAGTTAAAGGGGAAAACGGCGATGTTTATTATGCATTGCCAAATGATTATATGCCATATTTAGTTAATGACGAATATGCTAACCCTGGAATGATAGGTATTGTTGATGAAAGCGATAAATATACTGTTTATGATGGATCTGGAACTGTAACTTATTCTGATGGAGCCACAAAAGAACATTCATTTGAAGGTTATATTGGAGTTAGAAAAGATTATATTAATGAATTACTATATTTAAACGCTATTAAAGAAGCTATTGCAAATAAAAATGATAATATTACAACAGATTTACAAAGTGTTGGCGAAAATCTATATTTTTTAAAATCTGGTTATTCATTGTATTCTTTAGATCAAGATATAGATTATTTATCAGTATCTAAAACAGCAAATGAAAATGGAATAACCTATAATATAAGTGATGATATTTCCTCAAAATTTATTGGTGTTACTGATAGTATTTATAATGATCTTTTAGAATTAGAATTATTAAAACAAAATATAACTGACGCATATTATGATGAACAAACTATTAGTAGAAATTAACGGCATTTATTATGATGTGATAGCCACCTATCATTGCGATAAAAATAATAAAGATTATATAATATATACTGATAAAAGATATAATGAAAATACAAATGTATATGGTGGGTTGTATCATATACATAATGGAAAATATATTGTAAAAGCGTTGACAACTGATGAAGATAAAGAAATTTTTAAAGAATTAATAAAGACTATTATAAAAAATGTAAATAAAAAAAGTTATTGATTTTCAATAGCTTTTTTATTTTAAAAATCCTTTTATTATTATTTCCTCGGCTTCTTTTTCTGATAAACCTAACGTCATTAACTTTAATAATTGCTCTCCAGCAATTTTTCCAATTGTTGCTTCATGAATTAAATTTGCTTCTATATTTTTAGCAAATATTTGAGGAATTGCTAAAACTTTGCCTTCATGTTTTATTATTGCATCGCAAGAAATATGGGCATAAGATTTATTATTACCTACTACATTTGAATAAAATTCTTGATACGATTTATCTGTTGCTACTGATCTAGATGTTACTTGAATACTTGAATTTTCTCCATTTAATTCAATTTCAAATTCTGTTTTGGCTCTTTCTTTATCAGCAGTTAATATTTTTTCATTAATAATAAGGGTAGCATTTTTTTCTAGTATGGCTTTAGTAACTCTTATTGTTTCGCTCACTCCTTTAATTTGAGTGCTGTCCATTGTCATTTTAGCATCATTTTTTAAATGTATTTCTGTTACTGGATTAATAATTTTTTCTCCTTTTCCTGAGCCATAATGTTTTTCTACATATTTAACTTGAGAATTTTCTTCTAAAAAGAAACGATGTATGCCATCATGTTGTGAGTCTTCATGTTTATCATTATGTATTCCACAACCAGCTAAAATAATTATATTAGAATTTTTTCCAATATGAAAATCATTATAAACAGTATCTTTTAAGCCACTTTTCGAAATTATTACTGGAATGTGAATAATTCCAAACTTCGTATTCTCTTTAACATATATATCTAAACCATTTTTATTCTTTTTGGGAATTATATTAATATATGGGCTTATTTTTCTTTCTATACTTTTACCATTTTTTCTTATATTGTATGCACTTGCTTTTTCTATTGATTCGTCAATTACTTCTTTTAATAACAATTCATCTACTTTATTCATAGTTACCCCTCATACAACATTTTTCTGAATGCAGCAATTTATTTAATATTTCGTCTTTTTTCCCTACATTTATTATTTTTCCTGTTTCCATTAATATTATTTCATCTGCCATATTAAGAATCTTTTCTTGATGAGTTATTATTATATTTGTTCCACGCATATCTTCTTTCAAATATTTAAAAACATTTATTAGTTTTTGAAAACTCCACAAATCTATACCTGCTTCTGGTTCATCAAAAATTGCTATCTTAGGTTTAGTTGCTATAATTGAAGCTATTTCTACTCTTTTTAATTCTCCACCTGATAAAGTATTATTTATTTCTCTATCAATATATTCTTTGGCACATAGTCCTACTTTTGATAAATATTCACACGCTTCTTTTTTATCTATTTCTTTTTTTATAGCTATTTTTAGCAAATCATGAATAGTTATCCCTTTAAAAGTTATCGGTTGTTGGAATGCATAGCTAATTTTTAACTTTGCTCTTTCATTTATTGATAAATTAGTTATGTCTATATCATTAAAATATATTTTTCCTTCTGTTGGTTTTTCTATTCCCATTATTAACTTGGCTAATGTAGATTTGCCACTTCCATTTGGTCCAGTTATTGCATAAAGCCTGTTATCCATAAATTCTAAATTTATGTTTTTTAAGATACTTTTGTTTTCTTTTTTAAAACTTACATTTTCAAGTTTAATCATAACTACCTCCCTTTTATTTTATAAAAAGCACATTCTTTTTCATGACTATTAATTATCCCAATTGCTTGTAAATAGGAATATAATATTGTGCTTCCTACAAATTTCATTCCTCTTTTTTTTAAATCCTTCGATATATAATCTGACACATTATTGTTTGTTATTTTATTATCACTTATATATATTGTTTTATTATTTGTCCACTTCCATATATAATTTGAAAAATTTTTATATTCTTTTTGAATTTTTAAAAATATTTTTGCATTGTTAATTGTTGCTATTATTTTTAATTTATTTCTTATTATTCCTGTATCACTCATTAATTCATTAATTTTATTTTCGTCATAATAAGCAATTTTACAATAATTAAAATTATCAAATGCTCTTTTAAAATTTTCTCTTTTATTTAATATTATTTCCCATGAAAGTCCAGCCTGAAACATTTCTAAAATTAAAAATTCAAATAGTTTTAAATCATCTTTTACTGGATTACCCCATTCTTCGTCATGATATTTAACATATAATGGATTATTTAAATTACACCATAAACATCTTTTCATTTGTTAGTCTCCGAATAATATTTTCTCTCTGATAAAATACTTGCGATATAATCTAGCTCTTCATACTCATCATCAGAAAGTTCATTTATTATTCTATCAATAAGTAATATTATTTCATCTATAGTCTTACATTTAGTAATGTCTATTTCATACCTTAGCAATACACTTTTTTCATAGTCATTAATTATAATATTTTTTCCATATTTTTTTAATTCATCCATTTTTATCTACTACCTTTTATATCTGGAATTGCTAATTCTTCAGTAAAAAATGAGTAATTTATTTTAAAATGTTCTTGATATTTCTTTTTTAAATCTTCTGGCATTGGACAATTTGTTTCTTTTTCAATCTGATTAATAATTTTATTTATATTTTCTTCTCTTATAACCCATAAATAACTAGATAGCAAATCTAAGTATTCTGAACTACTTATATCTAAAAAATGTCCTAACATAATATCATTATACATATTTTTTTCATAATCATCGTCAACTTTAATTAATGGTTTTAAGTCAAATATATCACAATTTAAAAATCTTGAATTATCAAATATTGGGCCTAGTTTTATTTCTCCATTTGGATATTCTGCAATTTCCCAGTTTTTAGTGTGTCTATCACATTGACCAACTAATTCATCAAATAGAAACATTTTTACAATTCCGTCCATTAACGTTGCTGCTATTTCTTGCATATTAGATTTATTTTTGTAATATTCTTCTAAAGCTAACCATATTTCTTCTAAAGTCGTTTTACCCCACATAGTTGCATCGCATCCAAACTTATTTGTTAATATTTCATATCCTGATATATATTTTACACCTTTTTCTTTATAATTTTTTGAAATAACTCCATTATAACCATCAATTGTTGCTAAATCATAGTTTATACAATTTAATCCTAAATCACATGCAATATGATACGCCATTAATTCGTTATAACTTGTATCAGAATCTGTCGGATCAAATTTAAAAAAATATTCTTTTTTGTCATATAAAAAACTGAAAATAAAACTATTGGTATTTTTTACTTTTCTAGCAATTGCTGAGGTATTACTTTTTAATATTTTTTTTAATAATTCACTGGGACTATTTTTCTCACCTTTTTCTATATTTAATAAATCGTTTAAATCTATATAACCTTTAATTCTTTTCATAGCAACCTCAAATATACTTTATAATTTAAGGACAAAAATAAAGCAAGTTTGACATCCTTATATCGCCACAGATATCTTCACTTTACTAAGTTTTCTATTTTCCATGGATCCACTTTGGATGCTTGCCATCCCACTTTTTTCATCCACTTATATTATAAATTATTTACATACATTTTTAAACCTTCAAACCGCATTTTTATGCTTGTATTAATGCTTTTTTATATATTTCTAATACTAAATTTTATTTTTTTATAAGAAAAAATTGGATATTTCTATCCAACTATTTTACTTCAATATATTTTTTATTTTTATCTTCATCAACTTTTTCAACTGATATTGTTAATATACCATCTTTAAATTCAGCTTCGATTGATTCTTCATCAATATCTTCTAAATGAAAGCTTCTTTCAATTTTGCCATATACTTTTCTTTCACGATGTAAATATTTTTTATTTTCTTGGGTTTTATTTTCTTTTTCTGCTTTAATTACGATGTTTCCTTTATTACATTCAACTTTAATATCTTTTTTGTCATATCCAGGAACATCCATTTCTATATATATTTTGTCATCCTTTTCATAAATATCACATTTCATTTTATTTTCTACTGTTAAATCACTTAACATATCATCAAAAAACATTCTACTAGGTAACATAAATAATCATCTTCCTTTCTTATTTAGTATTTTCAAAATATTCATGTTTATACTTGAAAATGTTTTTATCAATATTTCCTATTGACAGTATTAATATATCACTTATTTTAGCACTTGTCAATATCAAGTGCTACCTTCACATAAATTTCACTTTAATCTACCCTCAATGCTTCCACTGGGTCTTTTTTACTAGCCATTTTAGATGGTATCAAACCTGCAATTATTGTAAGTGTTATACTGATAATTACTAAAATGATTGCTCCTTTAACTGGTAATATTGCAATATTAGATATGTTTGCTAAGTTTTTAATAATCATGTTAATTGGTATATTTAATAGCAAGGTTACCAGAATTCCTAATATTCCAGAAATTAAACCCTCAATAAATGTTTCTGCATTAAACACTCTTGATATATCTTTTTTGCTTGCTCCAATTGCTCTTAAAATTCCTATTTCTTTTGTTCTTTCTAATACTGAAATATACGTAATTATTCCTATCATTATTGATGAAACTATTAACGAGATACTTACAAAAGCCATTAATACATAACTTATAACATCTATTATTGTTGATACTCCACTAATCATTATTCCTACTACATCACTGTAATTTATAATATTTTCGTCATCTTGTTTTTTATTGTAGTCATCTATTATTTTAATTATTTCTTCTTTTGCATCAAAATCTTTAGGATATAAATTAATAGCTGTTGGATTATCTAAATCAATCACTCCTATTTGTGTTAATACTTGTTCATAAGTTGCATTTGCTGTTTCTTTATAGTTTTCAATAACTTTGGCCATTTCTTCTGGACTTAAACTTTGCAAATACTTTAATATCTCTGGAGAAAGTGATTCCATATTAAATTCTTCATCACTAAATTTTTTGCCTGTAAATATGTTTGTTTCTGGATTTTCTTTTTGTTCTTTAGCAATTTTAGTTTCATTACCTTTATCTATAACATATTTTTCTAAATCATTTAAATAAAGTATTCCTCCGGTAGTAGATTTTACTAATGATTCTTCATTGGGTTTTATAATGCCAGTAATTACTAACTCTTCAGCATTATCTAATTTTTTCTTTAAATATTCTTCATCTTCTTTTTTATTAATCCAAATTCCATTTTCTTTTTCGTAATAGTCAGAACTTAATAAAAATTTAAATTTTAAATTTAATAAATCTTCTATTTCATATGATGTTTCTTTGCTTTCGAAAGCAACTCCATTTACAATATTTTGATACATTTCTTTTAATTCTTTGCTATCTTTTAAACCTAAAGCATATAAAGTAAAATCACTAACTTCATTGTTTTCATCCACTAATAAAACTACTTCATTATATTTAGTTGGCCAGGAACCCGCTACTAAATCATACATTTGCTCATTCATTTCTTTACTGTCAAACATTTCCATAAAAACATCAGTTGACATAAATTCTGATTGCATTGTGTTAAGTGACATACCAATTTCATCTAAAACATTGTTGGGATTTACCTGAACTATTTCATCATCACTATCTTTATATATTTGAAGTTGTAAATCATAAGAGTAATCGATTGCTGATGTATAGTTTTTTATATCACTTTTTCCATTTTCAATATAATCTTTAAAAGATTCTAAATTATTACTTTTTACCTTTGATGACATAGCACTCATCATATCCGTCATTATATTATTAGAATATATTTTATCGTTGTCATGATTTTTTTCTTCATCACTTGGTTGTAATGTTTCCATAAAATCTGTTAAATTTAATGACTCTTTTTGAATTGTTATTGGATAACTAGTTAAAGTTTCTTCTTGAACATTATCTATATATGTTTGAACTCCATTGGATAAAGACATTATTAAAGCAATTCCTATTATACCAATCGACCCAGCAAAGGCAGTTAAAATTGTTCTTCCTTTTTTAGTAAGTAAATTATTTAAACTTAAATTAAACGCTGTCCAAAAACTCATTGATGTTTTTTTGTTTTTGCTTTTTCCATTTTCTTTTTCTAGTTTTTCAGAATACGGCTTTGTATCACTAGTTATTTCTCCATCTAACAAATTAATTATTCTTGTAGCATATTTTTTTGCTAGTTCTGGATTATGTGTTACCATTATTACAAGTTGATTTTTTGATATTTCTTGTAAAATTTCCATTATTTGTTCACTAGTTTTTGTATCTAATGCACCGGTTGGTTCATCTGCAAGTATTATGTCTGGATTATTAACCAAAGCTCTTGCAATTGCTACTCTTTGCATTTGGCCACCAGACATTTGATTAGGCTTTTTATATAATTGATCTTTTAATCCTACTTTTTCTAAAGCTTCTATAGCTTTTAGCTTTCTTTCCTTTTTACCAACACCAGATAAAGTTAATGCTAACTCTACATTTGATAATACATTTTGATGCGTAATTAAATTATAATTTTGAAATACAAAGCCTACTTTATGATTTCTATATGTATCCCAGTCTTTATCTTTATATTTTTTTGTGCTAACAGAATCTATAATTAAATCACCAGAAGTGTAATGATCTAGACCTCCAATTATGTTTAAAAGTGTTGTTTTTCCGCAACCAGATGGTCCTAATATTGCTACAAATTCATTTTTTCTAAATTCTATATTAATTCCTTTTAATGCCTTTATTTGTTCATTTCCTAAAATATAATTTTTCTTTATATTTTTTAATTTTAACATTTAATCTCCCCTACTTTTTTATAATTTCAAAATCTATCATTTTAATATTTATTTTTTCTTTATATATTTTATACCTTATATTATTTTCTATTTTTATTAATTGATTAATATTTATATTATCATCTATTCCCATTTCTATTGTTATGCAATAAAAGTTTTTTACATTTATTAAAGAAATATCTGACAATTTAACTTCTTTATAGCTATTCATTATTTTTTTTATTTTATTAGTTATCTTAGTTGAGGTATCATTTTGACCTGTTATTAATACAACATTGTCAATTATTATTTTCATTCCTTTGTAAAATAATGTTATTACAATAAATAAACTTCCAAAAAAATCAAATAATGATATCCATATACTTAGTATAATAAATATACTAGAAATTAATGTTACTGATGCATCATAAAATGAACTTCTAGAAGATATAAATAAAGCTTGACTTCTTATTTTTTTTCCTATTTCTAATAAATATTGTGCGTTTAAATAAAGGAAAAGCAAAATTATTAATAATGTGAATATAATTTTATGGTTTGCTATATTATAAGTTAGATAAATTGATTTTATTAATATAAAAACAGCAATCAAAATGAAAATAAGTCCAACAATAATTTGAGCAATATATTCGACTTTTCCGAAGCCAAATGGATGCTTTATATTAGCTCTACGATGGTTTATTTTACTGCCTATATAAGCTAAAAATTCTTGAATAAAATTACATAAAGTATAATAACCACCAGCTACTAGTGTATAACTATTAAAAATTAATCCTCCAACTATTTTTAATGTAGTTATCATAATATTAATTATCATACTAAACACTAAGTTTTTATGTTCTTTTTTCATACTTACCTCTTAAAAATTATACCACATTTTTTGATATTTATTTAATTAATCATATATAATGTAATTTTCTTTCCTTTTGGCTGCCGTTGGTAATTCGCCGTTTCTATACCCCAAGGCTATGTTTCCTATACCTTCATAATCATTTGTTAAGCCCCATTTTTTCATTAATTCTTTGCCCTCATTTGTTTCAAATGTTTCTTTTGCTCTATCAATCCAACAAGAATCAATTCCTAAACTGAATGCAGCATTTAACATGTTAGTAATTACCGCTGATCCATCTTTAATATAAGTAGGTATATTTTTATTAGCGAAAACTATAACTATTGTTTGAGTATTATAAAAAGGATCAAAATTATCGTGTTTTAAAATTGAACTATTAATTTTTTTAACTTTATTTAAAGTTTCTTTGTTAGTTATTGCTACTATTGTAGCACTTTGCTTACCCATTCCACTTGGAGCATACGTTCCACATTTTAATATTTCATTTAATATGTCTTTTGGAATTTCTTTATCACTAAAATTTCTTACACTTCTTCTTTCACAAATTAAATTAATCATATCATTCATTATAATCACCCTTATTATTAATATATCATATTTTTTCTGAAATGCTTGATTTTTATATTATTTTTTGTTATTCTATTTACGTGTCATGGCGGAATTGGTGAAGTGGTTAACACGGTAGATTGTGGCTCTATTATGCAAGGGTTCGACTCCCTTATTTCGCCCCATAATGATTTTAACTTACAAACTAATTAATAGATTGTAAGTTTTTTTGTTAAATGAAATTTGACATTTTAATAAAATATTGTATAATATTTAATTATTTTTAGGGGGAGACTACTATGATATTTTTAGAAAGTGTTCCATATGGTAAAAACATTTTATATCAAGATGGTTTTGAGTATAAAGGCATTAAACAAGACTTATATTTTCAAAAAACCTTTTTTAAAGAAACTGGTAAGACACAATATTTTATAAAATCCTTTATTAAAGATAATGGTTCTTTTACTTGTCAGGGATATATTTATTTTTATTTAAATGATGATACAAAAACTAGTGATTTTATTGGTATATTTGTAAAAAAAGAATTTCGCAATTCTGGGTTAGCTTCATTACTTACTGCCTCATGGATTGATTTTTGCTTTAATAATGGTTATGATTTTTTAGGAACTAATAAAACACAAAGAAAGCCTTTTCTTTTATATTTATTAAAAACGTATGGATTTGAAATATTTGATGAAACTATTTATAAGGCATCTCCAAATACAATTCAAATATGTAGATCTAATTTTGATAACGCTAAATATTTACTTTTTAAAAATACCGAAGCAAAAGAATTTTTTATGCATGGAAAAATAGCAAGAGAGGATAACTATTTAGCAATTGATGAGTTAATGCCAGGGATGAGTTATTTAGATAGCGTCCTTTTATCTCAAATTTATCATCTTGAAAACTATACCAGAGCTGAAGAAAAAAACCAATTGGTTTTAAATAGACATAAAAAAAATAATCCATAAAAATAAAATCTAGCTTTAACTAGATTTTATTTTACATTCGATTGCTTTAATAAAGGATTTTTCTTTATTTTTATACATTATTAATATAACACCATTAATTTTATAAATAATTAATGTTTCATTAATGTTATGACACTTTAAAATACATTGGCATATACATATATTGAAAGGAATGAAATATAAAATTATGTCTATTACTTTTTCTTTATTATTAGAAAAAGCAAATCTGAGACTTTGGCCCAATAATTTGTGGTATTTTAAAGCGTATTTGACAACTTTGCTTTGATTAAATATTCCCCATCTAATACATTTCCAAACATATATTTACCTTCGGCATTAGTATATGTAACAGCTATAAGTGTTTCAATACCATCAACAATTTTGTATAGTCCTACAAAAGCATTTGGAACTATTACTCCTAAATCTGTTTTTATTATTCCAGATACAGTATTATTTATATCACCAGTTGTACTAGTTAATGTTGTTGTAGCATTAAACATTGTTCCACCAGTTAAAGCTACATTGTTAATTTCAGATGTTTGATAGCCATTTTTTTCAAATACTAACTCATAATTACCATCAATTATTTTATCTAAAATATATTCTCCATCAGCGATAGTCATAGTGCTAGAAATTAATGTTTTAGTATCTCCAACAACGCTATATAATGATACTTTTACGTCATTTAACGGCAAATTTGTAACGCTATCTGTTAAAACACCATAAATAATATTTTGTTTAGCAACTTCATTATTTATTAATGCTAAATTAATTTCTACTGATGTTGGACTTGAAATTGTTAAAGGAACTGATGCAGATAAATAATTTCCATCTTTTACTGCAGCAATTGTATAGATTCCCATTGGTAAATCACTAATTGCATATGTTCCATCTGTGCTTGAAACTGTATGTGCATATGGCGTTCCATCCGCTAAAAATACTTTAACGGTTGCACCAGCTACAACAGAACCAGTTAATAAAGTAGTATCATAAATTGTTCCTTTTACACTTCCGTTTGTGCCAATAGGTGGTAACGATAAATTAAGATTGATATCTGCTTCATTATTATTTGCTAACGTAAATGTTTGTGAAACGTTTAATTTTAAAACATCATTATTCATTTTTTCACCCCCAATATAATATATTGTTATTTTTTTAAACAAGCCATTTCTTTTGCCTAAAAAGTTATTTTTTAGTTGAACTCTTTATCTGGATATGTTAACATTTGTTTAGGGTGATTAATTTGAAAAATGTATGTAAAATTTTACTTGTTTTTGTGCTATGCTTAACGATATGTTCATGCGAAAAAAATGAAAATGAGTTATTAGTGGATAAAATTAATGAATTGGAAAATAAAATTAATACATTAATTGATGATAATTCCAATTATAGTGACAATAATTACGATGATGTCATTAATGATGGTGAGGGAAATACAACTATTGATACTAATGAAATAGTTAATACATTAAATGAATATAAAAATAATGCTAATGATATTTTAAATAACATTAATGATTTAAAAGTTCCAAATAAAAGAAGCGAAGTAATTGACTTATTTTTTAAATGGAAAACTACTATTGAAAAACTTGATACTGAATTAGATTATTATGAAAACAATTTAGAAAATATGTATAGAAATAATGAGCTTTCTTATACAGACTTTAGAAAATATGATAATGATATTGAAAATATAGAAAATATATTAGATAAAGCGGAAGACACTTTAGAACTTAAAACGAATTATGATGACTAATAAAAAAGTCATCTTTTTTTTGCCAAAAATTAGCAAACATTTGTTCTGATTATATGTTATAATATTTTTGTTGGTTTTATGAATATGCAAGAAAAATTAAAAATTTTAGCCGATAGCGCTAAATATGATGCTTCTTGTTCATCTAGCGGTAGTAAAAGAATTAATAAAAATGGAATTGGTAATGCATCTTATAGTGGTATATGCCATTCATTTTCTTCAGATGGCAGGTGTATTTCATTATTAAAAATATTAATGACAAATTGTTGTATATTTGATTGTAAATATTGCATTAATAGAAAAAACAATAATGTAAAGCGAGCAATATTTACCCCTCAAGAAATATGTGAATTAACCATAAATTTTTATAAAAGGAATTATATTGAGGGACTATTTTTAAGCTCCGGTATAATTTATAGTCCTGACTGGACAGCAGAAAAATTATTAGAAACCATATTATTACTCAGAAATAAATATAAATTTAATGGATATATTCATGTAAAAGCTATTCCTGGTGCAAATCGTAATTTAATAAAAAAAATAGGAAGTTTAGTTGATAGAATGAGTGCAAATATAGAACTTCCAACTAATGAGAGTTTAAAATTGTTAGCACCAAATAAAAATGAAAAAGATATCAATAATATTATGCAAACAATAAAAAATAATAAATGTAAAGATTTTGTTCCAGCTGGGCAAAGCACCCAAATGATTATTGGAGCCGCTAAGGAAACTGATTTTCAGATTATGAAAAAAAGTTTTTATCTATATAAAAATTATAATTTAAAACGAGTTTTTTATTCAGCTTACGTCCCAGTAAATAACGATAAGCTACTACCAAATATAATAACGCCCCCACTTCTTAGAGAAAATAGATTATATCAAGCTGATTGGTTATTACGATTCTATAAATTTTCTTTAAATGATCTTTTTGATAATTATGAAAATTTTAATGTATTGTTAGATCCTAAAACAGATTGGGCAATTAGACATTTAGATAAATTCCCCTTAGAAGTTAATAATGCGTCTTTTGATGAATTAATTAAAATACCTGGTATAGGATTAAATAGTGCCCAAAAAATTTTATCTTCGCGTAAAGTTTGGTCACTAACTTTTGATGATTTGAAAAAAATGGGAATTTCTCTTAAAAAAGCTAAATATTTCATTACATGTAATAATAAATACTATAATGAAAAATATACAATTAATCAAAGCTTAATTTATGCTAATTTAATTAACAATGAATTCCGCGACAAAAAAGCACTTCACGTTCAACTAAGTTTATTCGATGAAATCAAGCAATAATATATTTTTATATGACGGAACATTTGTTAATTTATTGTGTTTAATTGAATATTTAATTGATGAAAGAATAAAACCAATAGATATTTGTAATGAAAATACTTATGAATATAATTTAATAGATAATATTATAAACTTAAATCTTAAAAATAAAATAAAATTACATGAATATATAAATAAAAATTATAAAAATATTTATAAAACTATTTATTATGTATTTTTAAGTAGTAATGAAAAAAAAGAAATCATCATTTTTTATTTTATAGTTAACTTTCTAAAATATAAAAATAATATATATAATTATGGATATTTAAATTGTGTAAATAAAGCTTTAAACTTATCTTTACGCGTGTCAAGAGAAACTCATAAATTTAAGGGTTTTACAAGATTTAAATTAATAAACGGTAAAATTTTATTCGCAGTTATTTGTCCAGACAATAATATTTTACCGCTTTTGTCTAATCATTTTTCTAAGCGATTAAAAAATGACTTTTGGTTTATTTATGATGAAAAAAGACAAAGTTATTGTTTATATAATAAAAAACATTGTTACTTTGGAAATGCAACTATTAATTTTAACAAATTTGAAGATACTAACATTATGTGGGAAAATTTATGGAAAACATTTTTTAAAAATATTGCTATAAAAGAAAGAAAAAACTTAAAATGTCAAATGAATTTCATGTCCAAAAAATATTGGAAAAATATTATTGAAATGGAGGATTTATGAAAAAAGTAATTAAAGGTAAAGAACTAAAAGACAATGTAAAATATGCTATAGATTTATTATGTTCTACTGTAAAATCAACACTAGGGCCAAGTGGAAATAATACTATTATAAATGATGCAAATTATACTCCTTTTATAACTAATGATGGTGTTACTATTGCTAAATCAATAGAAGATGATAATCCCATAGTAAATACAATATTATCTCTAATAAAAGAAGCTGCAATAAAAACCGATGAAGATGTTGGAGATGGAACTACAACTACTCTAGTTTTATTAGAAAGCATTTATAATTTAGGTATTAAATATATAAATGAAGGTATTAATCCCATAAAACTTAAAGAAGAATTAAACGAATCTTTAGAAGATATAATAAAAAAGATTGATTTGGAATGTAAAATTCCAAGCAAAAATGATTTTTATAAAATTGCAAGTGTTGCTGCTAACGACGAAAAAATCGGAAAGTTTTTAACAAATGTTTTTTTAAAATTAAAAAAAGCGATAATATTAAAATTAAAGAAAATTATAATTCATATGAAGATTATTTTGAAGTAATAAAAGGGTATTTTTTGCCTACAAATCTTGCTTCACTTAACTTTTTTGATAATAATTTTAATATTAAATTTAATAATTCCTATGTTATTTTAATAGATGATCAAATTAGCTTTTATGAAGAAATTGATTTTTTAATTAATGATGCTTTTAGTAAAAATCATAATTTAGTAATTTTTGCAGATTCTTTTTCTGAAGAAGTAATTAATGAAGTTTTAGCCATTAATTATGAACAAAAAAATAAAATTATTTTAATTAACAATCCGGAATACGGCTTAAGAAAAAAAGAGATTTTAAAGGATCTTTGCGTTATTTTTAATACAAAAATTAATAATTTAAAATCAAAAGATTTTTCTTTTGGATGTATCTATGAAGTTAATATAGATAAAGATATATCTGTATTTAACTTTATAATTAATCCCCAAATAACTAATTACATTAGAAATTTAAAAAAACAAGTTAAAAAAGAGTATAACTCATATGAATTAGAATTTTTAAATGATAGAATTAGTAAATTAAAAAGTATTTATGGAATTATTTATGTTGGTGGAAAAACCAATTTAGAAAGACGAGAAAAGAAAATGAGATTTGATGATGCATTATTTGCTTTGAATGCCTCTAAACATAAAATATGTTTAGGGGGTGGTTTAACTTATTTTAAAATAAGTGATGCTTTATATGAAAATAATTTTGCTAATAAAATATATAAAAATGCTTTAAAAGAACCATTAAAACAAATATTATATAATTGTAATATTAATTATGAAAAAATTATTGAATTTGTTAAAAATAATAATTATAGTGTTATATATAATGTTAAAAATAAAACATTTGAATCTATCGATAATTCAAATGTTTTAGATAATAAAATTGTATTAGAAAAAGCATTAATAAACGCAACATCCATTGCAAGTTTATTATTAACATCTTCCCATTTAGTTATAAATGAACAAAATATTAAGCCCAATGTAAATAATTTTAACGATGAAATTTAATTAGTATCGTTTAAATCTACATTTTCATCTGCTATTAATTCAGCAAAAGTTTGTTTAAATCGTTCAATTTCTTTCTTTTTGGCATCTTCATAAATATTTTTGGCGTTACATACTGCTTTATAAAAATGTTTAATTTTAACTATTTTTTGATTGTCATACAAAGCGTAAGTAAAGGCATTTGCTACAATAGTTAAACATATGTCTGGATATCTACTTGCCACTTCATAAACCCTTTTATATTCATCTGTCATTTCTACTATGAATTGCATTATTTTTTCAGTTACAAATGGTTGATAATTTAATTTAACCCCTATTTGGTGCTCAAGTTTTGGAATTGTTCCCATTAAGATTTTTACTACTGTTGGCTTATCGGCTTCTAAAACATCAATTTTTTGAAATCTTCTTAAAAAAGCCCTATCTCTTAAAATATATTGTTCATACTCTTCGGTTGTTGTTGCCCCAATCATTTTAATAGTTCCTCTATCTAATCCTGCCTTTAGCATGTTAGCAAAATCTAAACCACCTGATTTATTAACGAGCAAATGGGTTTCATCTATAAAAATTATTGTATTTAATCTTTCTGTTAATTCTCTAACTAATAAATCTATTCTATTTTCAAGCTGTCCTTCACTATTAGTTGCCCCTATTAGACTTGTAATATTTACCTTTATTAAAGACCAGCCCTTTAATGCATCTGGAACCATTCCGTTTTTAATTCTATATGCTAGTCCTTCTACAATTGCGGTTTTACCTATTCCTGGTTTTCCAACTAATAACGCACTTTTTTCTGGTGTTAGTAACGTTAATATAATTTGTTTAATTTCTTCATCTCTGGCTATAGCTGGGTCAGTTATATATTCTTTTTGTGTTAAATCAATTCCATATCTTTCTAACATACTAATTTTTTCTTCATTCATTGTTTTATCTCCTTTTATTTTAACCAATTATTATTAAACATATTTTTTAAATATTTTTTATTAAAGGTTTTATCAAGAATTTCCTCATATCGGTTTTCTGGTGGTATTCCTTTTTCATTTCTTTTAGCTCTTTGGACTGCACTATATGTAAATGCCATATCAAATAATAAAAATATTGCTAAACCTACTGCTATTTTTTTTCCAATATCATAATCTATTTTTTTTATTATTTTTATTACATATGGATATATACTTTTTATCCAAAAAATTGCTAAAATACCCCAAAAAATTGAATATAATAAGCATACTCTTCCATTTATATTTAATGGTTTTCTAGAATAATCCCATGCTGTAAATCCTAAAGTTAATTCCATGCCTATACTCATAATATATTCTAGCAGTGTTCCTCCAATAAAACCAATCGCAAATATTTTCAAACTATTTGATTTTTTGTATTTTATCAAAAATGTAGTCAATACGCATGCTGCTAATCCATAAGCCATATTAAATGGTCCAATAACTACTGCAGAATGATTAATAATTACACCTTTTTTTAAATAAGTATAAATTCCTTCAATAAACCATCCAACTACACTACCAAAAACAAATATCCAAAATAAATAGTATAATTTTTCAATTGTTTCTTTTTTCATACTAATCACTCATATATTTCTTAAATTATATCATGTATGGGTATTTATGTAAATTGAGTTTTTTACAGTATATTTTATAAATTAAAAAAACAAACTTTAAATTAAAAAGTTTGTATATTTACTTAATGGCGCCCGATGTAGGACTCGAACCTACGACCTAACGGTTAACAGCCGTGCGCTCTACCGACTGAGCTAATCGGGCATTACTCATTAAGTATATATAAATTTATCGTAATTGTCAATTAATTTTTCAAATAATTTTGTAAAAAAATCAATTTTCATTTACACTTCTTGAACAACAGCAATAATCATTGGTTTACATTCTGTTTCTTGATACAAGTATCTACTTAATTCTTCTCTAATTTCTATTTTTATTTGGTTAAAGTCTATGTGAGTAGGAGTTATATTTCTATTTATTATTTCTTCACATATTTTTTTTATTTCTTTTATCATATCTTGAGAATCTTTTACATAAATAAATCCTCTTGTAGTTACTTCCGGCCCTACTAAAATTACCTTATCTTTTTTGTCAACTGTTGCACTTATTAAAACTATTCCATTTTCCGATAGCATTTCTCTATCTTTTATAACTAAATCTCCAATATCATCATTGCTAGTTCCATCTATTAAAATATCATTTATCTTTATTTTTGCAAAATCATCTACTAGTTTGCCATTAATAAATGTAACGATTTCTCCATTTTGTTTTAATAAAATATTTTCATTTGGAATCTTTAAAGTGCTAGCTAAATTTGCATTGTTAACCATATATCTATATTCCCCTTTTACTGGCATGTAATATTTAGGGTTAATTAGTTTTATCATTAACATTAAATCTTCTCTAGATGCATGATGTAAAATTTCTTTATCTTTAGACACAGTTTCAATACTGCAGCCAAACATTGACAATTCATTTTGTAGCTTTACCAAAATTTTTTCTGTGCTATCATACCTTGGTTCGGCAAAAACTATTGTATCTGTACTTTTTAATGTTACAAATTTATCATAGTTATTTAGGATCTTGTTCAAATTTGCATATGGAGTAGTTTTATCATCCATAATTAATAAAATAGAGTTATCATCATTAATATTTGATAAGTCACCTAAAATTTCAGAATTAAAATTTAAGTAGCCTTCATTTTTGCTGAAATTGATAACATTTTGAAGTCTTTTTCCCATTATTACTATTTTTCTATGGGAATTAGCTGCTGCTTCAAAAATTTCAGCTATTGTATATAAATGACTAGGTAACACAGAAAAAAGTATTCTTTTATCATGGTGGTTAATTACATCTTTATAAAATTCTACCAACCTATGATTTGGTGAAGTGTGTCCATTTTTCTCAGCAAATGTTGACTCTGATAATAAACACAATACTCCTTGTTTTCCAACATAGGCTATTTTTCCTAAATCCATATTGTATGCCCCTTGCATGCTAGGATCTATTATAAAATCTCCCGTATAACAAATAGCACCATCTTTTGTATTAATTACATACATAACTGAATCTGGGCAACTATGGGAAACCGCAATTGGGAAAACAGATATATTTCCAAAATTAATTTTTTTATGTGGCTTTATTTCTATTATGTTGTTTTCATTTACCCCATCTTCCATCAATTCAAATTTTGTAAATTTTGTTGCATAAACATTTAAATTGGGAATGTCTTTCAATAAATCAGCAACCGCTCCCATATTTTCTTTATGTCCATGGGTAATAAATAATCCTTTTAGTCTTTTTTTGTTTTTTATTAAATAGCCAAAATCAGGAATTATATAATCGATTCCTAATAAATTGCCGCTAGCAAATTTTATTCCTGCATCAAATACATATATTTCATCATCAATTTCAATAACATATGAGTTTTTTCCACTTTCCGAAAGTCCACCCAAACCAAAAATTTTTATTTTACTCAATATAATCACCTTCTAAAAAAATAAGTTCTTTGGTATTTAGATTATACCAAAAAACTAGTAATTGTTCAACTTATTTCTTCACTTATTAGTTCACTTAATCTAACTATATCTAAATCTTTATATAAAATACTATTTATTATTAATTTTATATCTGATATATTTGTATTTTTTTCAATCTTATATATACTTCCACTTGAAATGCTATTTTTAATGGTTATTATTGTATTATTATTTATTATTTTATCAGTAGTAACCAAGTATTTTTGTTTTTCTTTACATATGTTTTCATTTTCTTTATTTAAAAAGCAAATATTTGGATTGCTTGTATACTTATTTAATAAAGATTCTAGATTATTAAAATTTTTAATATCATTATTAATTTGTTCTAATTTATTATCTTTTGAAAATGCGCTCATATCTACTAGGACACTTGCATCGATATTGTTATTTATAAAAAAATCTATTATATTTTTATCATATTCCAAAATAAATGCAACATTATTTTTTTCTTTATTTCCCATTTTTATTATTTTATCTTTGTTATTTTCTAGTGAGTTTTCTGGATATGTGGTGTCATATATTAAATATAATGAATTAAAATCATCAAATTCTTTCATATTATAATAACTATCTTTAATATTTACCTTTTTACCATTTAAACCTGGAATTACATATTCACCATTAACAACTGCATCAATTGTTTTAATATTATAATTTTCAGATTTTTCTTCGATGCTTTGATATAGTTTATTATTTTCTAACATATAATTTGCAATTTTTTCTGTATAAAAAAAACTAAATATGGCAATTGCAATTATTCCAATATTTCTAAAAAGCTTCAAATTACTTCACCCAATAAAAATATATGTTATGTTTTTGATTTTTTTCTCATTTAAAAACTAACTTTTAAATAGCTAGTTATCCAATTTTCTTTTTTATCAATTCTGATCCTCTTTTAGGATCTTCAAATAATATTTCATATACTAATTTATCTTTTTTTAGTTCATTTATAAATGTTACTTCTTCATTTGTCATAGTTCGGTATTCTGGCAATACATCTGTATCAACTCTTATTAAATTGTCTGTACCTAATAGATAATCTGCACTTACTCCCAAGATATGCATTAGTTCAATAATCGTATCAAGCGCTGGATTTCTTGTTTCTTTTTCGTAGCAACAAATTGCAGATTTGCCAACACCAACTAAGGTTCCCAACTCACTTTGAGTCAAACCCTTTTTTATTCTAGCATCTCTTAATCTATTACCTTTAAGCATTTCTTACCTCGCTTTACTATTTTTAGTATAGCGAAGTAATATTATTATATGGTGTTTTTTTACCTTTGGTAAACTTTTTTTATTCTTCTTTTTTGTTTTTATTACTTGATAAAAAAGTAACACGCTCTGCGATAACTTCTGTTATGTATTTTGTTTCTTCATTATTGTTTTCATAAATTCTATTTTGTAAACGACCTTTTATACCTATTACATCTCCAGTTTTGCAAAATTCACATGTATTTGATGCTATTCCATTCCATAGAATACATCTTATAAAATCAGTTTCATATATTCCATCTTGATTTTTAAATGCCCTTTGAACCGCTAGATTGATAACAGTATATTTTTTACCATTTTCTGTTTCTAATACACTTGGATTACTAGTCATTCGACCAACCAAAACCACTTGATTCAACAATTTGTCCTCCTTTCAACTTTAATTTAACAATTATTTTTATATTTAGCAAATAAGCATTTTTATTTTTTTAATACTTTTTTTATTAATTTTTTAATAATTTTGAAATATTTTTATTAAACTTTAACTAAATTATTCGATTTAATAAAAAATATTGTTTTTTTATTTTTTTTTTGCTAAACTATAAGTGAGAATAAGGTGTGAAATATGCAAGACAATAATTTGAATTTTAAATCACAAAATATGTTTGAAATTTTTAAATCTAAATATCCTAATTTAAAAGATTTTTATTATGATTCTGAAAATGATTGTTTATTATGGAATGGACAAACTATAACTAAGGCCAGTATCGTTTTAGGAAGAGTGGCTCCTATATTTTTTCAAATGGTTCCAAGTGATATATTTCAATTTTTAAAAAACGGTTTTTATTACCAAAGCACTGGTGAATTATCTAAAATTAAAAGTTTAATTGAAGATGAAGAAGTTATTACTGAAGAAGAGGAAGCAGTTTTAAAAAAATTTGTATCGTCATATTTTGCTAGATTAATAATGCTTTCTAACAATAAAACTCTTATTAATAATCAAGTGGGAATTTCTCCAGATATAACGATGTTTTTAGATGATTTTAGTATTCGCAAAGGTATAATAGATAATGTTAATAATAATGTTTATCACGAAAGTGTTGGAGCAGATATCGTAAAAGAAGAATTTCAAAAAAATTTAAATAGCTTAAGTGAAAAAAAGGATGAAAATTCTCTAAATGATTCAACTACTAAATCTTTAAATCATGAGTTAACACTAACTAGAAAAAAAAGCAACGTTGGTGCGTATGTTTTTCCAGAACAAAGTGATATTGACCAAAAGCAAAACTTAGGAATGGCTGGTTATAGTAGTGTTATACTTGTTTTAGTAACTGTCATCACCATTGGAATGTATTTAGCATCTGTCTTATTAAGTTAAAATTTTGCAAATTAAAACCTCAATTTTTGATTGAGGTTCTTTTTTTAATAATTTTCTTTTCTTAATTCAAAATAAGCTTGTGGATGTGCACATACTGGACAAACTTTTGGAGCTTCTTTACCTACTACAATATGTCCGCAATTGCGGCAAATCCATATTGCTTCTCCTTCCTTACTGAACACTAATTTATCTTCAACATTTTTTAATAATTTACGATATCTTTCTTCATGTTCTTTTTCTATTGCTGCAACACCTTCAAACAAATTAGCTATACGATCAAAGCCTTCTTCTCTTGCTACTTTTGCAAATTCAGCATACATATCTGTCCATTCATAATTTTCGCCTTCTGCAGCATCTAATAAATTTTCAGCAGTTGTAGGAACTTCACCATTATGTAATTCTTTAAACCACATTTTAGCATGTTCTTTTTCGTTATTGGCAGTTTCTTCAAATATTGCTGCTATTTGTTCATATCCTTCTTTTTTTGCTTTTGAAGCATAATATGTATACTTATTTCTTGCTTGTGATTCACCAGCAAATGCTGCCATTAAGTTTGCTTCTGTTTTACTTCCTTTTAATTCCATTTTAATCCTCCCTTTGGCACTTTTCACAAATGCCCTCTATTGTTATTTTGTAATCAGTTACTGTATTATTATCTATTATTTTTGGTATTTCAATATTTAAATCATATATATCTATAATTTTTTGGCATCGTTGACATATAAAATGGTAATGTTTTTCTTTTTTATCATAATGCATTTTATCTTTTTTATCACTTATAACATTTATCATATTGTTATTATATAAATAATTCAAATTTCTATACACTGTTCCTAAGCTAATATTCTTAATATTTTTTTTAGCTATTTCATAAATTTGGTATGCATCTAGATGTTCATTACTATTATTAATTATAGATAATATAGTTTCTCTTTGTTTTGTATTTCTCAATTAACACCTCTTTTATTAGTAATGATTACTATTTAAGTATAACAAATTACAAATTAATAATCAACTTTTAATTGTCAAATATTCAAATTTAACATAAAATATGCGAAAAAAAGGGGAAATTGTTATGGAACTGCCAAATAAAACATACATATATTTATCTACTGGAGTCAAATATT
>CASFPB010000004.1 GCA_949296605.1 uncultured bacterium | reverse complement strand
GATTTATCTCATAAATACCTTACTTTATCACAAATTAAAAAAATTTTAAATTTTTAGAAAAAAGTTTTGGTGCACAACAATTAAAAATTGAGCTAGGCCTTATTAGACCTAGCTTTTTTCTATTTTGCTGTCAAAGAAAAGATACTTACTACTAGAATATAACATAATTACAAAAATATAGCAAATAAAAACAATTTGACAAAAATTACTTTTACATTCTATCATCAAATTGTTCTAATTCATCTAATTGATCTTCAATCAAATCTCTAAATCTTCTTTTATATACTGCTACTTTTCTTCTTAAACTTTCAGCATCAGATTCAATTCTTTCAGCTTTTGTTAAAGCATTATTTAATAATTTAGTAGCATTCCTTTTAGCATCTTCTATTATAACTTTAGATTCATCATAAGCAGCCTTTTTTATATTGCTAGTTGATTCTTCAGCTATCAAAATTGCCCTATTTAAAGTTGACTCGATATCTTTATAATGCTTGAGTTCACTTCTTAACGATTCAATAATTTCGCAACTACTTTTAAGTTTTTTTAACATATTTTCATATTCAACAGTTACTTCTTTTACAAAATTATTTACTTCTTCTTTATTATAGCCTTGTATACTTGAACTGAATTTATTAACCATAAGGCCACCTCTATATTACCAATCTAGTTCTTCATCTGTATTATTTTTATTTGCTTTTTCGGATTCATCACTAATTTTTCCTTGAACATTTACATTTTTAGGAGCACATAAGTAAATCCCAACTCCTATTTTTTGCATCGAACCACCAATAGCATAAATCACACCACTTAAAAAGTCAATAATTCTTTTTGCTTGATCAGATGTTACTCTTTTTAAATTAACTACCACACTATTGCGATTTTTTAAATGATCTGCTATTTGTTGTGATTCAGAATAAGCACGGGGTTCAAGAAGAATCATTTTATTACCAGATTTATCTGCTTCTTTAATCGCTTCTTCTTCACTCATATTGTAATATTCATCTTCTGTTCCTAATAAATTATCGTCATCACCGTCATAAGTAAATATTTTTTTCAAGTTAATACCCATTGTGATTCCTCCCTAGTCTATAACCCATTTTATCATTTTTTTACATTTTTAGCAATAGTTAAAAATCTATTTTTTTATTTACATATTCTACTAATTCATCAACATTTAATGTAATTTGTTCCATTGTATCGCGGTCTCTTAAAGTAACGGTATTGTTATTTATAGTATTATCATCAATTGTTATTGCAAACGGTGTTCCAATTGCATCACTTCTTCTGTATCTTTTACCAATAGATCCAGATTCATCATAATTACAAGCAAAATATTTACATAATCTTGCGTATATGTCATTTGCTTTATTAGAATGAATCTTTTTTATAAGTGGTAAAATTGTAACTTTGTATGGTGCTAATGCTGGGTGTATTTTTAAAACTATTCTTTCTTCATTATCAATCGTTTCTTTTTTGTATGCATTTGTAAGTATAGCAAGTAATAATCTATCAAGTCCAACTGATGGTTCAATTACAAATGGTAAATATTTTTCATTTGTTTCACTATCTAAATAACGAAGATCAACGCCGCTTTTTTCTTGATGAACTCCCAAATCATAATCAGTTCTATCAGCAATTCCCCAAAGTTCACCCCATCCCATTGGAAATAAAAATTCTATATCAGTAGTTGCTTTACTATAAAAAGCTAATTCTTCTTTAGTATGATCTCTAAATCTTAAATTTTTATCATTTAATCCTAAACTTTTTAAAAAATCCATACAAAAGCTTTTCCAATAACCAAACCACTCTAAATCAGTATTAGGTTTACAAAAAAATTCTAGTTCCATTTGTTCAAATTCTCTCGTTCTAAAAATAAAGTTTCCTGGTGTAATTTCATTTCTAAAAGCTTTACCTGTTTGGCCAATACCAAATGGTAATTTAAGTCGCATACTTCTTTCAACATTTTTAAAATTGACAAATATGCCTTGAGCTGTTTCACCGCGTAAATAAACTATATTTTTTGTTTCATCTGTTACACCAATAGATGTTTCAAATAATAAATTAAATTTTCTAATTCCAGTCCAATTAACTGCTCCACAAACAGGGCACTTAATTTTATTATCTTCTATATATTTTTCAAGTGTTTCATTATCTAATCCATCTCCGGTAATTTCTCCATTCGTAAAATCTTCAATTAATTTGTCAGCTCTTTGCCTACTTTTACATTTTTTACAATCAATTAATGGATCAGCAAAACTTGCAACATGTCCTGATGCAACCCAAACATTAGGATTCATTAATATTGCTGAATCCAAACCTACATTATATGGATTTTCTTGAATAAATTTTTTCTTCCAAGCCCATCTTATGTTTTCTTTTAAATTAGTTCCTAATGGACCATAATCCCATGTATTTGATAAACCATTATAAATTTCACTACCTTGAAATATAAATCCATATTGTTTAGCATAATTAACTAATTCTTCCATTGTTAATTTCATTAATAATCACCTGTAATTATTATACATTATGGTTAATTTATTTCAATAAAAAAGCAAAAATTTATATTACATTTTTTAAAAAATTTTTGCTATTTAAATATAATCCAGTATATCTATCATAATACATATCTAAAAATTTATTAATTGTATTTTTAATATTATCTTCAACTTTTATGTTAGTAATGCTTTTAATATTAATATAGTAATACATTCGTAACATTTTTATTGCCTTTTTATCTACAATAACTTCATTTGTTAAACAGTTAAGACAAATAAATCCTCCTTTATCAGAATCAATTGTAACTATATTATTTTTAGAACCACATAAAACACATTCATCTAAATTGAATAATACTCCTAATTTTTCTAAATATTTTATTTCTAATATATTTGTAATAACTAATGGGTCTAAACCTTCTTCTATTTTTAAAATTGCATTTATAAAATCATCATATAATGATGAATCGTTATTTTGTTTAATAACCTGTTCTGTAAGTTCTGTTAAATAACTTATATATCCAATTAATGTTATATCGCTGCGAATTTTTTTTAAAGGGTTTATTACATCAGCACTGATTAAAGTAGAAAGTTTACCTTGTTTTAAATATATATTAAATCTTGCATAAGAAAAACGCATTGTTGAAACTCTATTTTTGGACTTTAAACTTTTAGCCCCCTTACACATTATACCAATTATGCCATATTCTTTTGTCCAAACATTAATTATTTTACTAGTTTCTCCGTATGATGTTTCACTTAGTATATAACCTTCTACTTCACTTAACACAATTAACCCTTCTTTATATAATTTTTATATTTTAAGTAATCTTCTATTTTTCCACTTTTTTCAAATTTTTTCCATAATTCTTCTTTTTTCATACAATATTCACCGTCCTAATTATATATTGGGTGAATATTATTTTTTTTATTCATTATCAATAAAACCTAAATCAATTAAATATTTTTCTTTCTCTCGCCAGTCTTTTAAAGTTTTTACAAATAGCTCTAAATATACCTTTTTTCCAACTAATTCTTCAATATCTCTTCTTGCTAAAATTCCTACTTGTTTTAAACTACTCCCATTAGCGCCTATAACAATTTTTTTAATAGAATCCCTGTCAACTATTATATCTACACTTATATTTACAATATCTTTTTTTTCTTCATATTTAATTGTATAACAAGTTATACTATGTGGTATTTCATCTTCAGTTAAATGCAATAATTTTTCTCTAACAATTTCACTTGCCATAAACTTCAAACTACTACTTGTCCAATATTCATCAGGAAAATATTGAACTTCATCATGTAAATAATTTTTAATTACATTGATAAGGTGCGTTATATTATCATTTTTTAATGCAGAAGTTGGAACTATTTCTACAAATGGATAAATATCTTTATATTCATCTATTATTTTTAAAAGCTTAACATTGCTTATTTGATCTATTTTATTTAAAACTAAAATAACTGGCACATTATTATCTTTTAATGTTTCTAATATATATTTATCCCCTTTGCCTATACCTGCTGCAACATCTACCACAAATAAAATTAAATCTACATCTTTTGTTAATGCGTATGCTTGTTTATTTAATACCTTACCTAATTTGCCTATTGGTTTATGAATACCTGGTGTATCTACGAATACTATTTGATATCCTGATTCATTATATATCCCCTGAATAATATTTCTTGTTGTTCCAGAAACATCACTAGTAATTGCTACTTTTTTATTAATAATTGAGTTTATTAAACTACTTTTCCCTACGTTTGGTCTTCCAATTATACTAACAAAACCGCTTTTCACTTAAAACACCTTCTTTTATTAAAATAATTCTAATATGTAAGGTATAAATATAAATAAACAAATAATAGTTGCCATAATTCCACTTACAAAAGCTGCTGCAGAACCACAATCTTTGGCAATTTTAGCTAAAGGGTGTATGTCTTTTGTAACTAAATCTACTGTTGCTTCTATTGCTGTATTTAAAAGTTCAACTGCTAAAACTACTACTAATGCAATAATTATTATTGCCCATTGATTAAATGTAATGTCTAAAAACAAACCTAAAATAATTGCTAAAATTGATGATATACCATGTAACCATAAACTTTGTTCGTTGCGATAACTATATGTTAATCCTGCAATTGAATATTTAATACTGTCTAAAAATCTTTTAAAACTCATTTTTTTATGAGCGCTTTGTTTCTTCGAATTCATTTAATACCAACTCCTGCTTTTCAAACATTTCTTTTTCTTCTTTTAACCCCTTTGTATGATCATAACCAAGTAAATGAAGAATGCCATGGACAACTAAAAATGCTAATTCTCTTTTTTCACTATGTCCGTATTCTTCTGCTTGCGATTTCATTTTGGGTATTGATACAAATATTTCTCCCAATTGGCGTATATTATAACAAATTTTATTATTATCTTCAAATGCAAATGATAATACATCCGTAGTTCTATCAATTCCTCGATATTTTAAATTAAGTTCATGCATATATTCATCATCTATAAAAACTATACTAAATGTTGCTTTATCAACATTTTCCATTTTTAAAGTCCTATCAATTATTTTGCCTAAATAGCTATAGTCAAAATCACAACCGTAATTATCTATTATTTCAAAATCATTCATTATATATTAACTACCCCCATTACATTAACCAAATAAATTAATAATATTACTATTAAAATCACACATATTATATTATAAAAAGTATCACTTTGAAATATTTTTGGTAAATGTTTTTTTATCGCAGTCCATCCAATATATAATAAAAAACCTATAATACCCCCAATTACGTTTAATATAATATCATCTACATCAAAGCTTCTTCCTATATTTAATTGAACAAATTCTACTGTTGCACTAACTAAAAATGATATAACTAATGGAGCAAAAGCAGTTTTTGGTTTTATATAATTAGATACTATTAAACCAAATAATACAAAAGCCATAATATTTCCTAAAACATTGAATATAAATAATCTACTACCAATTTCATATCTAAAAATTTCTTGAAATGGAATTATATTAAATCCACTACTAGAATTCATTTCTACTTTTGTTAATAATTGAAATAATAAAAATATGTAACAAATAGAAATTAACATTAACAATTCTTTGTAAAAACTAATTTTCTCTCTATGGCTTCTTAAATAAAAAAACCTTACTAAAATCATTGTAACAGTAAATATAATAAGAATTGGCCAATTATCTAATAAAATTGATTTAATAGTATTAATAAACAAACTAATCAATCCCTTCTTCATTATTATGATCTATAATTACTTCTTTTTGAGCACTTATTACTTCTTTAGCAATAACAAACACTTCTATATCCATTTTACTATCATTTATTGTTTTTTTCAAAACTTTTTTATCAATTATTTCATCATTATCGTTTAGTTTGATTTTTACGCTATTTATAGCTTTTTTAATGCCTTCTTCTAATGCTTCATCTTCACTATAAGTTTTTAAAATTTTTTTTGTTTCTCTTTCTTCTTCTAAATATAATTTAAAATCAAAAATGTGAAATATATTATGTAATTTACTATTATAATTTTCAAATCTACTTTTTAAAATTTTCTTTTTATTTCCATCATTTTCCCAAATCAAATTATATTTTTTATCACCGGTTTCAACATAATCATAATAATTTAGAGGAATAGATACAGATACTGTATACCAAATTGTTGCATAAACAGAACCTGATGCACAAGTATATCTTTTATCTTCTTCGTTATATTTAATTATTCCAGTTGCTAAAATATCTCCTTTTCGAACATAATCATTAATATTTACTAAAATATCTCCAGAAGTTACTAAAATATCATTAATAACTCCAGATTTTACAGCTACTAAATCACAAACTTTATTTTCTTTGTTTATATCTGTAATTATTCTTTCTTCTACTTTAACATTTATAATCATTCCATTTACTTCAAATTCCATCCAATCAAGTTTATCCGGATATTTATCCAAAATTTCATTTCTTATTTTATCTAGTTCTTTATAATTTTTTTTAAAACTTAAAACTTTAATTCCATATTCATCTAATTCTTCTTTAATTAATTCCCTTATTTCTTTATTTTCATGAATTATATTTATTTTAACTACTAAATTACTTAATAAAATAAAAACAATTAATCCAATTAGTATGCAACTTACAAATATTTTTTTATCATTAATTTTTTTTATAATACTATATATTCCAGTATTACTCTCCTTTTTAAAATTATAGCTAATTAAATATTTTTTTATACGTTTAAAATCATTACTGTTAATCTTTAAATGTATTTGGTTATTTGAATAATTAATATCATAAATAAATATATTTAAGTATTGCAACTTATAAATTAATTTATAATAATCCTTACACTCAGCAAAAATCCATATTGTTTTTTTATTCATATAAAAAACCCACTTTATCAATTATGCCTTTTATAAGAATTTCATTTTTACTCATTTTTTTAATAAACATATCATTACCTATGATTTCAACTTTAAATTTTTCTAAACTCAATATTATTTTTTTGTCAGATAAACTTATTAATTCTTTAAAATTAAAAATATGTGTGTAATCATCATATATATTTATAAAGTAGTTTTTATCATACAAAAAATTAACAAGACTTTCTTTTAGATTCATTAAATCACCTTATTAATTATATGCATAAATTAATTTATAAATTTTAATAAAAAAACCTCAGTTTTTAAACTGAGATTATAATGCTGATAATTTTTCTTTAACTGTTTTACTTATTAATGACATATCAGCGTTCTTACCTGCAATTTTTTCATTTACCAATTTCATAACATTTCCCATATCTTTAATACTTGATGGATTTGTATCTTTAAATACTTCATCAATTAAAGCATTAATTTCTTCAATAGACATTTCTTCTGGTAAATATACTGATAATATTTCAATTTCTTTTTCTAAATCTTTAACTGATTCTTCTTTATTATATTTTTTATATTCTAAAATAGAATCTTTTCTTAATTTTACTTGTTTTTTAATAACAGTTATAATTTCATTATCATCTAATTCATGTTTTTTAGCAATCTTTTCTAATTGTAATGCACTTTTCAACATTCTTAATACTGATAATTTAAAAGTATCTTTTTCTTTCATTGCATTTTTTAAATCATCATCAATTTTAATATTCATTTTTAGCCTCTATTCTTTTTGTGAGAGTTTTTAATTCCTTCTTTTATTTCATTTCTTCTTCTTACACCAGGTTTTTCATAGTGTTTTCTTTTTTTTATTTCAGAAGGGACTCCGCTACGTGCAACTTTTGCTTTAAACTTTTTCAATGCTAAATCAACATTTCCATTTTGAACCACTACTTTTGTCATATTCAGCCCTCCCTTCCGTTTTTTCTAAAATATATTATATCATCACGTTTTAAGCATTTCAACCTTAAATTATCTAGAAAAATATTAATTAAATATTAATCTTCGCAAATTTTTTCCTATGCTACGACCAATTTCAAATATAAATTCACCAATTCTAGCAACTGCATTTAAAAATGTTGCTGAAATAGCTCCTCCAATAACATGAATTAATTCTTCATCTTTTAATTTCATTTTATCCTCCTTTCCTATTTTTCAAATAATCCGCAAAATATACCTATTGCAAAAAGAGCAACCCCACCAATCACAAGCCAAACAGTTTTAGATCCTGCATTGATCCCTTGTAATTCATTTTTATTTAATTCAACCAAAAAAACCTCCTTATAATAACCTTTTAATTTTATCTAGCAATTTTTCTTTATTATAGTAAATACTTACATTTAATATGGTATTATCCTTGTAATTTAAAATTTCATCTAAACTTATAATTATTTGTTGATATGTTAAATTAGAATTTGTATCAACAATTGGACTATTAACAGCAATAATTTTTAAATTATACTTAGTATTATTAATTTTTAAATATTTTCCACTAGCTATAGTATCAGAGTAATCATATGGTATATTTAAAACTAAATTATTATTTGTTATATATCCTTTTGTATTATATACATCATAGAAACTTACATTTAATAAACTCAAAAAAATTATTATAATTATAATAGCAGTAATAAGTATTTTTTTATAAATAATGCAATCTATTCGTAATAATTCTTCATAATTCATTATTTCTCCTAAAAGTAATTACTTTATCAAAAATATTTATAATATTTTTATGAGTAATATAAATAATTGTTTTTCCTTTATATTTATTTTTAATATTAGCTAGTATTTCATTTTCTAAATCATAATCAACTTCACTTAATGCTTCATCTAAAATAAGTATTTCAAATTTATTTAATAATGCTCGAGCTAATATTATTCTTTGAGCTTCTCCGCCTGAGATATTATTTTTTTCATTATTAATCGTAGTATTAAAACGCATTATTTTATTATCAACTATTTTATCTATACAACATATTTTACATATTTCTAAAAATTGTTTTTCTCCTACTTTTCTTCCAAGTATAATATTTTCTTTAATAGTATCATTAATTAATGCTTCATTTTGACTTACATACGTAATATTTTTTCTTATTGTTGTTCTATTAATGTCTTTTAAATTTTCACTTCCAATAAAAATATTTCCTGTATAATCTAGTATATATTTATCTAAAATTTTGCATAAAGTTGATTTACCACTACCACTATTTCCTTTTAGGCATATAAAACTTCCCCTTTTAATATTTAAAGTAAAATTATCAAATATTTTATCTATTTTATTATATGTATAAGTTAATTTATCTATAAAAATATTATTATTTAATAATTTATGAGTATGTTCTTTTTTTTCGATATCAACACTTAAAAAATCATTTATTTTTGCATAAGTAGCTTTTAAAAAATTATACTTTGGAATACTATCTATACAATTTTTTAATGGATCATAAAAATATACTAGTAATGTATTAAAAGTTACAATATCTGTAATATTAAGCTTATTTTTATATACTAAATAAAACCCCCATGTATTTATTATAAAAAAGCTTAAATCACTAATAATTCTTTTTAGATTATTTATTATATTTAAGTTTTTATTAAATTTAAAACTATCAAATAAAAAATCAACTAAACTTTTATAAATAATTTTTAACCTTTTTTCAACTATATTTAAGTTTTTTATACTATTAAACATAGTTATATTTTCTAATAAAACATTATTATAATTAGATTCATATTCTAAATTTTGATATACTTTCCTAAATATTAATTTACTTGAAATTATACCAATTACAAAATATACAAGTAAACAAAGAAAAAATGCTAAAAACAAACTTTTACTTATATTATAAAGTAGTGGTATTGAGATAAACATTAACATAAAATCTAATAAGCAACTTATAAAAATTTCTGAAAATAGATTTTTAAGGTTAGCAAGTTCATTAACCCTTAACATTATTTCTCCAGCAGATCTGTTAATTATTACCTCTAAAGGGAGATTAAATATATGGCTAATAAAATTTACATTTAACAAACAATCTATATTTTTATCTATGTAAGTTTCTAAATAATCTCGTAAATAGCAAAATATTAATTTTAAGATGAGTATTGTTCCAAATACAATAACAAAAAACTTTAAATAACTTTTATAATAATTTAAGGTTATGGATTCAATCATTATTTGAAAATAATAACTTCCAATAATAGTAAAAATTGTTAAGAAAATACTAAATAATATGATATATAAAAATAGTTTTTTCTCGTGGCAAATTATTTTTATAAATAATTCTAACAAATTTTCTCCTTTTTTAAAAACTGTTATTTTTCTTTTAGGATAAAAAATCAGTAAAACATTTGTCCATTCTTGATAAAAATCTTGTTTAGACTTAATTACTTTTCCTTTTGCAGGGTCCATTATAATTACTTTATTTTTAGTTATTTTATAAATTACTACATAATGATTATATCCGTTTTTTAACGTTAAATGTGCAATTGCAGGTAATTTAATTGCATTATTTTCTAAATTTGGAACTTTTATACCTATTGCATCAAATCCATATTTTTTACTAGCTTCTATTATATTTAATGCATTAGTTCCGTTGTTATTAGTTTTAGTATCTAATCTTATTCTTTCTAATGATACATAACCACCATAATTTTGTATTATTGATGCCAAAGAACAAACACCACAATCTTTTAAATCTCTTTGCTTTATAATTTTCATCAACCAATATTTCTCCCTTCAATTATATACTTTTCATATAAGTTCATAATTTCCTTTAATATTTTTTACAAAATAAAAAAACTACTTAATGTAGTTAATTTTAGATGTTTTGTAAAAATCTATTCAAGGCTAACTCAGGAGTTAAAGTTTCTTTACTAACAAAGCCAACGCCAGGAATTCTTCCTAAAAATTCATCAATATATTCTATTTTTTTTACAAAAAATAATCCTTCTATTTCTTCTTTTAATACCGGCATTAATACTCCATTAGATTTTAAAATATAATATAAGTTAAAATTTTCATTATTACTAAATCCGTTAAAATTAATCGTAATTATAGCAATAATTTCAGATTTTTTAAATTCATTATCTAAATTATTTGCTAATAAACATATTTCTATATTTTCTTGCCTTTCTAATGGCGTAAAAAGAATTTTTTGTAATTGTATAAGATAAGAAAAATAATCTACACCCTTTAAATTCATATTGTTAGTTTTTCTTACCATTATATTTATTCTTTCTTCGAAGCTTATATCTTTTAATTCATTAAATATTTTAAAAAAATCATTAAATATTTCTTCAAAAAAGGGTATATGAATAATATTAGTTTTACTATAATCATTTTCTTCTGATAAAATGTGTAAATATACTTTGTTTACAGCATCTTCAAACTCTTTTTGGGTTTCTTCATTTTTATTTAAACAAATAAAGCCAATTAATGGTTGATTTACTTTAGCATATGTTAAATCCGATTTAGTCATATAAGAGACTGCATCAGCTTTAACTAAGAATTTATCACATCTAAATTCCATTTTAACATGACCTTCTCCATATACTTCATCATCATATCCCATGTAA
This sequence comes from uncultured bacterium, assembly GCA_949296605.1. Classification (GTDB taxonomy): domain Bacteria; phylum Bacillota_I; class Bacilli_A; order RF39; family UBA660; genus Onthocola_B. Next base: position 22,022 of record CASFPB010000004.1, on the reverse strand, counting down.
TTACTTTTAAATTTTATTCCTAATCTATTTAAGAATGCAGCATAAATTATATTAAACTCAAAACAAACTGCTTCATTATTAAATAAATTTATTTGATCTACATAACTTATATCTTTATGTTTTCGTTTTATTGCTTCATCAAAATACTTAGTAAAATATTCTTCATTATAAGTAAATATTTTACACATTTTAATATAAATATAGATTGCTTTTTCTAAATCATTAAAATCAACTGGCATACTTGTCAAAATTGCATCTTCAATATCTTTATCAATATGTATTTTTTGAAAAAGTGTATCCTTAGTTTCTAAATGTTTATTAATAGCTTCTAAATCAACTAATTGATTACTTTTTATAGCTTCATACTTTAATCTAACAGCATCAGAAACTAAATAGTCTTTTAAAATAGATTCATTATTAATAAATTCTGCAAAAGCATAAATCATATGCTTTTTAGGAATACCATCAATAAATTTAATAGTTTCATCTTTACATAAACTTTCAAAATCTTCTATGCTCAAATTTATTAAATATAAAAATGATTTAAAAGATACTATATAGATGAAACCATCAATTTTAAAGCTAAACATTTTACCAGAATATTTTTTTAAAAAAGATTCATACGAAATATAATTAATTAGCATTCTTGCCCTTTTTATTTCATCTTCATTTAAAAATGAATTTTTATCTTCTAGTAAAATCATTAAACCTTTACCAATTTCTGACCTACTAAAACACAAAAATTCCGTATATTTTTCGTCCATTACATATCCGATTTTAAAATCACTTGATTTAAAAGATAAATAATTACAAACATACTCAAAATAATCATCTCTAGATAAAAATTTTTTTAAAATAGTATAATAACTAATTTTTTTAAAATGAGGATTATTATTTACAAATTCAGTTAAAGACATTTTATTAACCCCCAAACCCCTAATAAAAAAATGTGGTGTCCTCGAAGTGATTCGAACACTCGACCTAATGCGTCGGAGGCATTCGCTCTATCCAACTGAGCTACGAGGACACACAAACATTGTATCATTATTTTTTCTCAATCGCAATTTTAATTATATCTTCATTTATTGTAAATTCTTCAGTTGCTTTTTCATCAAAATTAATATCTATTGCTAATGTTTCTCGCATAATGTAATCACTATAATTATTTACTGCATCTTTTACTTTTTCATTTGAATTATAAGAAATAATAATTCTATCAGTTAACTCTAAGTTTACATTTTTACGCATTTGTTGAACTTTTGAAATAATTTCTCTGGCTATTCCTTCTTCAATTAAATCATTTGTTAATGTTGTATTTAATATTACAAAGTTATTGTTTTCCATACCAACATTAAATCCTTCTTTGGCATCGATTCTAATATCAACCATTAATGAAGTTACTTCCATAGAATTTCCTGCAATATCCATTTTAATTATTTCATTTTTTTGTAATTTTTTAATTTCATCAATAGATAATTTTAATAATTTTTCTTGAAATTCTTTTAAATTACTACCCAAAGTTTTTCCAACTTCTCTAAAATTAGGTTTAACAGTAAAATTCATATATAATGATGTATCATCTACAAATGTAACTTTTTTAACATTTAATTCTTCTTTAATTAATTCAGTTAATTCACCAATAATCATTTCATTTTTACCATCTAATAAAATCTCTGCTAGTGGTTGACGAACTCTAATCTTGTTTTCTTCCCTTACATATCTACCTATACTAATTAAATCTCTTACTAAATCCATTTTTTCTTCTAAAAGTTCATCAATTAATACTTCATTGTATTTTGGAAAATCAGATGTATGAACAGAATAATTACCAGTTAAATTAGTATAAATTTCATCAGATAAGAACGGAACTATTGGAGCCATCATTTGTGATAGCCCAACTAAAACTTCATAAGTAGTTTTATATACTGCCTTTTTAGAATCATTTAACTTAGAGCCCCAAAAACGATCTCTGTTTCTTCTAATATACCAATTAGATAAATCATCAGAAACAAAATCAGTTAAAGCCTTTGTTACTTTATTTAAATCATATTCTTCATATGAATCAGTAACATATTTTAACAATTTATTATATTTACTTAAAAGCCAACGATCAATATCTTCTCTTTGTGATACAGGTATATCACATTCATCTATATCAATTCCATCAATATTTGCATACATTGTAAAAAAATTATAAGTATTTTTTAGTGGGTTAAAGAATTTTGAATGAACTTCTTTTAAACCACTAATGTCAAATTTAAGTGGAACCCATACCGGAGATGCATAAGGAATATAAAATCGAACAGTATCAGCACCATATTCTTTTATAGTTGTAAATGGTTCTACAATATTTCCTTTACTTTTACTCATTTTTTTACCATCTTTATCTAATAATAAATCATTAACTAAAACATTTTTAAATGGACTTACACCTTTTACAAATGTAGAAATTACTAAAAGAGTGTAAAACCAACCTCTTGTTTGATCAATTCCTTCACAAATAAAATCAGCTGGAAATTGTGTTTCAAATAAGTCATTATTTTCAAATGGATAGTGATATTGGGCAAAAGGCATAGAACCGGAATCGAACCAACAATCTATAACGTCTTTGCATCTAGTCATGGCTTTACCACATTCTGGACATTTTAAATGAACTTCATCAACATAAGGGCGATGCAAATCAATTGTCTCATCAATGTTTTCGATAGCTTTTTCAACTAATTCTTTTCTTGAACCTATCATTTCTGTATGTCCACAAGAACAAATCCAATAAGGAAGTGGTGTTCCCCAATAACGACTTCTAGATATAGCCCAGTCATTTAAATTTTCAAGCCAATTACCAAATCTTTTTTCACCTACAAATGCTGGATACCAATTAACAGTTTTATTATTAGCAATTATTTTATCTTTAATTTTAGTAACTTCTAAATAATAACTTGGTTTTGAATAATAAATTAAAGGGGAATGACATCTCCAACAATGTGGATAATTATGCACTATTTTTTGCTTTTTAAATAATTTATTATTATCTTTTAAATATTTAATAACTTCTTTGTCAGCATCAAAGACAAACATTCCTCTCCATGGACCTTCCATATATTTTCCATCTTCACCAACAGGATTTAGGTAAGGTAAATTATATTTTTTACCAACGTTTGCATCATCGGCACCAAAAGCTGGAGCAATATGAACAACACCAGTTCCATCTTCAGCAGTTACATAAGTATCGCAAGTTACAAAGAATCCTTTACGATCAACACGTAATTCTGGAATTAATTGTTCATATTCTGTATATTCCAAAGTTTTACCTTTAAAAGTATCAAGAATTTTTACATCATCTCCCAAAACTTTTGAAATTAAACTAGTTGCTAATATAAACTTATTACCTTTAGATTCTACCAACGAATAATCATAATCAGGATTAACACACAATGCAACATTTGATATTAATGTCCAAGGTGTTGTTGTCCAAACTAAAAAATATACATCTTCATCTTTTTTCTTCATCGGAACAATTACGGTTTCAACACTAATTTCTTCATATCCTTGTGCTACTTCATGTGATGCAAGTCCTGTTCCACATCTTGGACAGTAAGGAAGAATTTTTGCCCCTTCATAAAATAATCCTTCTTCATAAAACTTTTTTAAAATCCACCATTCAGTTTCAATATAATTATTATTATAGGTAACATAAGGATTCTTTGTATCAATAAATTGTCCCATTTTATTAGTTAAATTTGTAAACGATTCTTCGTTTTTCCATACTGATTCCCTACATTTTTGATTAAATTCTTTAATTCCATATCTTTCAATATCTTTTTTACCATTAAATCCAAGTTCTTTTTCAACTTGTAATTCAACAGGAAGTCCATGGGTATCCCATCCAACTTTTCTTAATACTTTATATCCTTGCATTGTTTTATATTTACAAAAAGTATCTTTTAAGAATTTTGCTACCATATGGTGTAAACCTGGGTGTCCATTAGCAGTTGCAGGCCCATCAAAGAAAACAAAATATGGACAATCATTTCTATTTTCTATACATTTATCTAAAATATCATCTTTAATCCATCTTTCTAAAATTTTGCCTTCAACCATGTCAACCGATTCTTTACTTAAACTTTTAAAATCTTTCATATATCCTCCTTCAAAAAAAAGAATGATACCAAAGGAGTGCAAAAGCACGGTACCATCCTTAAATTAACTTAATTATCTTAACGCGATTAACGTAATAGATTACTTCATTCACCTATTCAACTCCTGAGTGATATATATTTGTAACAATTATTCTTTTGCACCAACCAAGAACTCTCTAAAATTATTTTCAAATATACTTGTCTCATTCATAATTTTTCAAGATATTTCAATAATATACCATATTTTAAATTAAGTCAAGCAATGATATTTTCAATTATTACAATATCCATCACATATCACATAATTAAAAGCACTTACTACCAACTCTTCTTTTATGTCATATCCTTTAATTGTATAATCATAATCTTCATTGTAATAATAAACATTATTATCAACTTCTATTTTTTCATAATATTCTTCATTATTTAAAATATTATTAATTTCTTTTTTTAATTTTTGAGCATCTTTAGGATTCTTAAATCTAACTAGTTCATTCCATACAATGCCATTTAAAGATGAAAAACTTGGAACATATAAAATTATATCTTTATCATTATATTTTATAGTTATATTAGTTACTTCTTCAGTCCAAATTTCCTTACTATTTTTAATTTCAGTTTTAATATCAATTATATAATTTACACTTAGCAAAAATATTATAAATAAAAATGTAGAAATAATAATTAATATATTATTTTCCTTAACTAAACGTTTTTTTTCATTTTTCTTTTTTAATTTGCCAATTTTTTTAAATATCAATATAGATACTATTACTTCAAAAAATGCTATAAAAATAAATAACCAAAACGATAGCTGTTTGAACTTTAATGAAATATTAATTAAAAAATATGTTAAAAAAATTATTGTAATATCTAAACAAATTAATAAAGTTTTATTTTTCATAATACTCCCTTCATTAATTTTATTTTATCACAATAATTTATTTTATAACATATCTATTTTTTTACTTTCTTTTTGTATCATTGGTATATATATTTTTTCCAAAGATTTTAGTCCTAGCTCTGTTGTTGCTTCTGCTCTAAATGTTATGTTAGGTCCAGTATTACTAGCTCTTACTAATGCCCATCCATTTAAATAAGTAATTCTTACTCCATCAATATCATTATATGGATAATTCATTGATTTTGCATACTTTTTAATTTTTTCAATTACCATAAATTTTGTATTATCATCACTAGGTATTTTTACTTCATCAGTTGAATAATATTTAGGAAATTTTTCTACTATTTTACTTAATTTTTCATTAGTTTTACTCATGATTTCTAAAAATCTTAACGTTGCATAAATAGCACTACCGCAATCAGCATCACGATCTCTAAAATAAATATGTCCTGAATATTCTGCCCCAAAAGGCAAATTATCACTATGTGTTTTATATTGAGTATAACTAGCTCCAGTTCGATAACAAAGAGGTGTTCCCCCAAGCATTTTTATATAGTCCTCTACACTTTTAGAACATTTTATATCATATAAAAACGTTTTATTATTTACTGTATTAAACATGTCTTTTATACATATAATCATAAAATATTCTATGGGTAAAATTTCTCCATTATCCATAACTATACCAATTCTATCTCCATCACCATCATAGGCAACACCAAAATCCGCTTTATTTTTTTTAACTGCTTCTTGTAATTGTTTCATGTTTTCCTTAACGGATGGATCTGGATGATGATTAGGAAAATTACCATCTAATGTATCATTAATATATATTGGATGACAAAATGATGTATCAAATACTTTTCTAATAATACTACATGTTGCTCCATTTCCACAATCAATTACTATTTTTCTTTTATTTTTTCCATACTTTATAGAATATTTTAAATATTCTATATATTTATCTACCAAAGAATTATTAGTTATTTTTCCCATGCCACTTTTAAATATACCTGCTAAAGTATATTTTTTAAAATCATCAATCATTTCACCACGAGCATTAATCATACCATCAAAAGAAAATTTAAAACCATTATCATCTTTAGGATTATGTGATGCAGTAACCATAATCCCTGGCATTTGATTAATATATCTTGCATAATAATTCATTGGTGTTGTAGTTAAACTATAATTAATGACATTACAGCCGCTTGAAGTAATTCCCTTAATTAAGTTTTGTTGTAACGATTTACTAGAAAGACGATTATCATGTGAAACTATACAAGTATTTTTGTTATATTCTTCTTGCAAATAAGATCCATAACTAAGACCTATTGCATATGCTGCTTGTTCATTTATTTCTGAGGGATAACTTCCTCTTATGTCATATGCTCTAAAAATATTTTCATTTAATTCATTCATTCAATTACCCCTTTTTAATTTATTTAATTTATTTAATTTATTATAGATTCTAACGCTAATGTAATCATATCATTTAATGATTTTTCACGGTCTTCAATAGAAAGAACTACATTAGAAAATTTTGAATCAACTACTGTTGCTAATGTTGTAGCTTTTCTATTCATTGTGTTTGCTATATGTATTAAAGCAAATGCTTCCATTTCTTCACCTAAAATTTCGTATTCTTTAGGAATTCTATTTAAAACCCTATCATAATCTATATATGGGCCAAAAACATCCATTGTAGTAAGCATACCTACATGCAACCTATCACTTAAATTTAATTTTTTAGCATTATCTATAATCTTATTATTTAATTCTTCATTTGCACAAACTACATGTTCTTTATAATCATTGTAAGTATAAGCAAAATTTGTTTCGGAATAAACACTACTACTTAACAAAATTTCATTTATTGAAGCTTTGGGATTTACAGCACCACAAGTTCCTATACGTATAATTTTTTGAACATTATAGTAATGAAATAATTCAAAAGCATAAATGCTCATACTTGGCATACCCATACCACTACTCATAACTGTAATCTTAATGCCCTTATAATATCCTGTATAACCAAGCATATTTCGAACACTTGTAACTAACTTGGCATTTTCCAAAAAATTCTCTGCAATATACTTAGCTCTTAAGGGATCTCCTGGCATAAGAACTAAACTTGCAATATCTTCTTTACTTTCCGTTTTAATATGAATTGGATCTTCTCCAATAAACATAATTTATCACCATACTTTCAATATAATTTTATCAAAAAATTTTATTTTTTCCAACTCATAATTTACTTTTTAAATTTTTATATAAAAAAACAAGCCCTTTTTGACTTGCCATCAATTAGTTTGATTAATTGTTTTTTCAACTATTTTTTTTACATCTCTTTCATTAAAAGGCTTTAATAAAATATCGATAATAGGATATTTATATGCTTTTTCAATAGATTCTTTATCATCAACGCCAGTAATTATTGAAACTGCAAATTTTTTAAATAAATCATTGCTTTTAAAATAGTCTAAAACTTCAAAGCCATCAACATTTGGCATATTTAAATCAAGAAGAATTGCTTTAATTTTTTTATTTTTATTTTCATCATTAATTATATCAAGTGCTTCTTTGCCATCATTTGCTACAATTACTTCAAAGCTATCTTTAAATATTTTTAATATAAAATTTCTTATTAAATTTGAATCATCAACAATTAATATTGCCTTATCATGACACTCCTCTTTTTTGTATGCTGATTCAGTTACATTACCAACACCTAGGTATTTTTTTACTAAATTTAATACTCTATTAGCTTCATTCATTAATTCATCGAAATGTTCTGTTACATAAAATAAATTGTTTGCTTTACTTTCAATCTCATGTTGATAAGCAATTTCTCCTAAATTTTCAAATCCAAAATATCTTGCATCACTTTTTAAAGAATGAACCAAAATTGCATAGTTTGCCATATCTCCGATTTCTTTACAATTTTTTATTTTTTGTAATTTATCGGGAACATCATTTAAAAAAACATCTAACGTTTGATCATAAGTTTCCATATCTCCAAATAGTTCCAAAGCCTTTTTTACATTCGCACCATTTTCAATTAAAATATTTACATCTTTCATAATATCCTCCTAATCATTGTTTAAATATTTATTAATAACTTTATTTAACTCATCTTTATTAATAGGTTTGGCTAAATAATCATCAAATCCTTCACTTAAATATTTTTCTTTCATACCAGTTAGAGCATTAGCTGTTAACGCAACTACTTTAATGTTAAAGCCTTTTATTTCTTTTAATTTTTTTAATGTTTCAACTCCACTCATTTTAGGCATCATATCATCAAGCAAAATTAAATCATATTTATTTCCAGATTGAATTTTTTCTATACAAGCAAAACCATTATCTACACTTTCTGTTTTAATTCCATAATTATCTAATAATTTTTCTGCAACCTTCAAATTTATCTTATTATCATCAACTAATAAAACATTTTTATTAATTATATTAATAACTGGAGTCAAATTTCTAGTTTCTTCTAATTTAATAGTAGGATTCGAAACAATTTTTTGATCAACACAAACTGTAAATTTTGATCCTTTACCAAACACACTTTGAACTACAATTTTTCCATTCATTAAATCAACTAATTTTTTAGTTATTGCTAGACCTAAACCAGTTCCTTCAATTGTAACGTTTTCTTCTAAATCTATTCTTTCAAATTTATTAAATAATTTATCAATGTTTTCATTTTTTATACCTATTCCCGTATCTTCAACTGATATTATTAACCTACAAACTTCATCTTTTTGAACAGAACTAATTTTAAATTCTATCCATCCTTCCTTAGTATATTTAATTGCGTTTGTTAAAATATTTATACAAATTTGTTTTAATCTTTGAACATCACCATATAATACCTTAGGAATAGATGAATCAATATTAGTTTTAAACTCTATTGGCTTTTCTCCTAATCTTCCTTTACTTAAAACTATTAATTCATTTGTAAATTTATTAAAATCATATTCATTATTAACTATTTCTAATTTATTTGCCTCTAGTTTAGATATATCTAAAATACCATTAACTATTTCAAGCAAATTTTCTGATGCTAAAACTATATCTTTTATGCTGTCTTTAGATGAATCAGGAATATTTTTATCATCTAATAACAAATTACTAAAGCCTACAATGGCATTAAGCGGAGTTCTTATTTCATGAGACATATTTGATAAAAAATCAGTTTTAGCAGCATTAGCTTTTTCTGCACTATCTCTTGCTATATTTAACTGTTCTATCATTCTTAAATCAGGATTTTCAATAGTAAAATACATTAATATTGTTGCAAATGCCGATGAAAAAGAATTTAGCAATAAGCCCGGTATGATAACTCTTGCTATTAACATCAAAGCAAAACATATTATATATGAAATAAATGGAATTATTTTCTTACCAAGTTTTCTCCTGTTTTTTAAAATTATAACTAACCAGAGAACAGAATAAAAAACACATACCCCATATAATAGATAAGTTGGTAAGCCTGTTGAATAAGCTACTCCTTTTTCATTTATTAATTTTAGCGGTAAAAATGTTAATAATATTGCAACTATAAAATAATAAATAATAAGTATTTTATAATTATTCTTGCTTGTTTTCAAAAAATTAGATACACTCACAATGTAAATAGTAAATAACGTAAACCATGTAAATAACGTAACTAAAAAAAATTTATTTACAAGTAAATTATAAAAAGATAATAACTCTACTCTTAATATTATGTTTGTACATAATATTAACTCTGTAATTAAATTAATTAAAGAAAAAATAAGTATATAATTGTATAATTTTGTTTCGATTGTTATAACATGTTTTTTTGCAAAATAATTTATAGCTATCATCACTGTAAAAATGAATGTACAAATAATAAATGACATACCTATAATCATTTTATCACCTTCTATTATAAGAATAGCATATTACAAATTAATTGTAAATATTGCCCTAAATTAAAAATTGAACTACAAAATGCAGTTCAAATTTTATTTTTAAAAAATATTAATTGTTTTTTTTAATTCTTTTCAATATTAAATCATTTTCTTTTACAAAGTCTACTTTTGTTCCATCATCTTCACTAGCTAAATAGTAATCATTTAAATCCTCTGCCATTGCTTCTCTATCACATTTTCCACTTGTAGCATTAATTCCAAATACATCATAATACTTAATAGCATCAACTTCTTCAGCCATTGCATTTATTTTTCTAATAACACTTTCTTTTTGATTTTTTGCATATTCTTTTAAAACTATATGTACAGTAATATAATCATTACCATTATTTGGTATTGACAATACTTCACATTCTTGAACTTCTGGCAACGCGTTTATCTTTTCTTTTAAATTAAATAAATAATATGTTTTACCATTCTTTAATGCAGAATCTTTTGCTCGACCTAATACCATAATTGATAAAGAACCATCTGGTAACTCTACTAATGTTGCAATATCTTGAGCTCTAGCCCACCTTTTTCCTTCGGAATCAATAATAGAACCATCACTTTTTCCTTCCTTATTATAATCATCTAAATAACAATTATTTATAGGTTGCACTGGACTACTGACTAATATTTCTCCTTGTGCACCTGAAATTTGAGGAATATCTTTTAATGTTCCTGCTTCAACTAATTTGGCTTTTATTCCCGGTAATGGAACACCATTACTATTGCATCTTCCGTCCAAATTATAAGGAGTTATTGTTAAAGATCCTTCTTCACTACGTCCATATCCTAGGTATAAAAATGGGTTTGGACTGCCAGCAAAAGCTAAAGTGTCATTTATTTCCTTACATACTGATAAAGGTATACCTTCACCACCGCTATAAGCATTTTTAAATAATTCAAAATCTCCTGGTTTTAATTTTCCATCAGATTTATCTTGAATAAGTTGTGCATAAAAAGGTTTAGCTTGAACGGCATGATTAATTTCGTATTTTTTAATATCTTGAGAAAATAATTTTTTATCATATCTTGGCTCAAGTACCAAAGTTTTTCCTTGAGCCATTTGAAAAACCATAGAATAAAACAAACCAGTTGGATGTTGTAGTGGTATTGTAACTAATGTTCTATCTTTTCTTTTTTCATCTCTTTTTATAGTATCGTGTGCAGCTACTAAAAATAATGGCGCTAAATCAGAATGTCCCATGCATTTTGGCCTTCCAGTTGTTCCACTCGTATAGTTTAATGTTGATATTCTATTCTCATTATAATTTACAGGAATAATTTTTTCATTTTCATGTGCATTTGCTAAAAAGTCCTTAAATGACATAATTTCAGTATTTTTTATTCCAACTGGCATTATGAATTTATCGCTGTCTTTATGATGTGTGTATGTTGCATCACCAGAAACGATTAGTGTTTTTAAATCTGCATCATTAAAAGCATTATAATTACATAATATTTTTAAATATTTTTCATCACATATTAGTGTATTAGAATTTCTTTTCGATACATAAGGTTCTATACCTTCATTGAGTAAAAACATAATATTTAAAGCATTCACTGCTATTCCCAGTGTTGTAAGTGCAAAATAAGCACATATAAATTCAAATCCTACAGGTAAACAAAGACTTACAACATCATTTTCTTTTAATCCCATATTTTTAAATGCGCTAATATATTTTTCCACTTCTTTAAAAAACTCTAAATAAGTTAATTTAGAATCACTACCAACAATTTCTAGTGCAGTAGTTTCTAAATTATCTAAGTTTCTTAAAACTATATCTTCAAAAATAGTAAGTTTGTGAACACTAACCCCATTTTTATCTATAATTGGAATTTCTTTTCCATTTTTTGTTTTATCTATGATTCCATCATAAATTTGTGAAAATTTTGTCATATAATCCTCCCCATTTTTTAGACATATTGCCTACATTTTTATTATAAAAGCCATTTTTATGTATGTCAAATAAAAAGTACTAAAATTTATTTTCTAGTACTCCTTTTATTCTTCTAACTCCTGCTGATGAACTTTCTTCTTTAACTATTTTAAATTTACCAAGCTCATTAGTATTTTTTACATGTGGTCCGCCACAAATTTCTTTTGAATAATCTCCAATAGAATATACTTTTACAATACTACCATATTTATTTTCAAATGTTCCATGAGCACCGCTTTTCTTAGCATCCTCATAACTCATTTCTTCTAATATTACAGGAATACCATCATTAATAACTGAATTAACCATTTTAGTTAAAGTTTCTTTTTCTTCATCAGTCATTTTATGATCTAAATTAAAGTCAAATCTGATTCTCTCACTTGTTATGTTACATCCTTTTTGAATAATATCATCACCAAACATTTTTTGAAGTGAAGCAAGCATTATATGAGCAAGTGTATGATATTTAGTAGATTCATAAGAACTATCTGCAAGTCCACCTTTAAATGAACCAGCATCTATTGTTCTAGATTTTTCTTGATGTTCCTTAAATTTTTCTTTAAAACCTTTTATATCAACTTTCAAATTATTTTCTTTTGCTAATTCTTCAGTCATTTCTAAAGGAAAACCAAATGTATCAAATAACTTAAATGCATCTTCTCCACTTATTGTATCGCTATCTAAATGTTTTATTACTTTATAAAACAATCTTTCACCATCTTTTAAAGTTTTACCAAATTTAATTCCTTCTTTTTCAAGTTCATCCATAATAAATTTTTTATTTATTTCAAGTTCTTCATAAACTTCTTTATAATCATTTATGACAATTTCAGATAATTTTAAAAGAGAATCTTCATATAAATCAAGTTTTCTTAAATGTCTAATTGCTCTTCTTATAAGACGACGTAAAACATATCCTGCTCCAACATTTGATGGAACTATGCCATGGCTATCTCCCAGAATAAATGTTGCTGTTCTAACATGATCCATTATTATTCTAAAACTTTGTTTATTATCTTCATAACTTTTATTAGATAATTCTTCTAACTTTTTCTTTAAATTTTCAAATATATCAATATCATATACTGAATCATAGCCATTTAATACTGTAAGTGTTCTTTCTAGTCCCATTCCAGTATCTACATTTTGTTGTTTTAAATTAGTTAAATTGCCTTTTTCATCACGGTAATATTCCATAAATACATCATTCCAAATTTCTAAATATTTACCACAATCACATGCTGGATTACAATCTTCACAACATTTTGCTTTACCTGTATCATAAAACATTTCGGTATCTGGTCCACAAGGACCTATTCCACTTCCTAAAATCCAAAAGTTATTTTCCTTAGGTAAATAAAATAAATGATCTTCACTTACTCCTAAACTACGCCATATATTATAAGTTTCTTCATCTTTTGGGGTATTATCATCTCCAGCAAAACAAGTAAAATACAATTTTTCTTTAGGAATATTTAAATATTCTGGACTAGTTAAAAATTCATAACTCATTTCTATTGCATCTTTTTTAAAATAATCACCCAAAGACCAATTACCTAACATTTCAAAAAATGTTAAATGAGAGCTATCACCAACTTCATCAATATCGCTAGTTCTTATACATTTTTGAACATCACAAAGTCTTTTTCCCTCTGGATGATTTTCACCCAGTAAATATGGAACCAAAGGATGCATACCAGCTGTTGTAAAAAGAACTGTTGGATCATTTTCAGGAACAATTGATGCTGATGGAATAATTTTATGATTGTGTTTTTTAAAAAAATCTAAATAAAAATTTCTGAGTTCCTTACTAGTTAGTTTTTTCATTTTCTACTTCCTCCAAGATTTTAAATACTTTATTTTTCAATTGTTCTAAATTATCATTAGCAATTGTCCAATCAAATTCATTATAATTTTCCAAAGCATTTTCAGTAATATGAGCTTGTTGTTCTATTGTCAACTTGCTTTGAGCAAATTGATTTACTACATAAATACTATAAACTTCATCATAATTTTCTTTTAATTCTTCAATTTCTTCTGGCATTCTAGCATCAGCTATAATTAAAACTTCAATTCCTGCAAGTTCATATATATTTACATCTTCAATCATTCTTTTAGTAAAAAAATACTTATCATACTCTCTTATTTTAGATCCAAATTGTTGTAAAAAATCACGTGGTTTTTTTTGACTTACACCATCCCAATCTGTTAGTTCTTTAGCAAATAATTTTAAATATTTACTAAATTCAGTTACTGCACATTTTTTTAACTTATAAATATAAAACTCTTCAATCATTTTAGCAACTTCACCTTTACCACTACCGCTTTTTCCCCCAACAACAAATATTTTCATTTTTTTCCTCCTTTTAAAAAAAATAAGAATGGTAACAAGGAGTGCAATTGCACGGTACCATCCTTTTATTAACTTAATTATCTTAACGCGATTAACGATTAATCTCCAAAAGTAGCATTAAATATTCTTTTTATTAGTTCCCACCAAACACTAACTCTCTTTAAAAATACAAATATTTAAATTCTTTTTTCATGCGATTACAAACTAAATATAACATATAATTAATTATTCTTCAATTAATTTTCTTTGTTTTTCTTCATATTTTCTATATTTATCAACACTAAATTTCCATATAACTTTAAATATTGACATTAAAGGTGTTGCTAAAATCATGCCAATAATTCCAAAAAAGTGACCAAATATTAAAAGACTACAAATAATAGTTACTGGATGTAATTTTGTAGCTTTACTCATAACTATTGGTTGTAAAACATAGCTTTCTACTAATTGAACAATAATGGCAATAATTAAGATCCCAATACCTATTAGTGGGCTTTGGGTTAAACCTACTATTGTTGCTACCGCCGTTCCAATATATGGACCAATATAAGGAATTAAATCGGTAATACCACAAAATAAACCGAATAATAATGCTGATTTTAATCCTACTATTGAAAAACCAATAGTATCACATACAAACACCATACAAGCAACTAATAATGTGCCATTAACACACTTTCTAACTTCAATACCAATATTATCTAATAACCCCCCTATTTCAATTTGATGCTTTTTAGGAATCAGCCTTAAAAATAAAATAGACACATTGTCAAAATCAAATAACATATATAAGCCAATAATAAGTCCAAAAAATACACTACCTAAACCACTAAATAAACTGCTCATAATATTAACAATTGTTGTAGGAATACTTTTTGATATGTCATTACCATAATCATTTACAGCTTTTAAAATGCCTTCTTTTATACTTTCCATGTTTGAATTATTTATTTCAATTTTTGAAAATATATTATTTATAAAATCTGTTATATCTTCTAAAATACCTGGTAATGTTTTTATTAATTCATTAAATTCTGTATAAATTATAGGAATAAATATTCTAAAAAATATAACTAAAAATAATATAAATATTACGTAAACGATAAGTGATGATACAATTCTAGGTAATCCTTTTTTAGTTAATTTATCAACTAATGGTGAAAATAACCAGGCTATTATAAATCCAATAAATAATGGAGATAAAACATTTAAAACATTACCAATAAATCTAAATACTCCAAGCTCTCTAAAAAGAATTACTCCAATTAAACCTATACTAATAATTAAAGCTATAAAAAGAACTTTCAATATATTTTTAACTAAATATATTACTTCATTTAAGCCCTCAGTATCTATTTTATTTTTTCTAAACATGGTATTTCTCCTCTACAAGATATTATAATACAAAAAATGTTTTTATATAATAAATATTACATTTTATTTTATAATTTGACAAAAGCAGCATTATGCTGCTTTTTCCCTATCTCTTATTAATTCTTTTTCTTTTTCCAGTTCTCTTTCTTTATTTCTATATTCTATTAAATATACTATAAATTTTCTTTGAGTTAAATAATCTATATTAAAAATAATATCAATTGCTTCATCTATATTATAACTTTTAAGTGCATTTTTAAATTTATTAGTTACACTTTCATCTTTAACAATTGCCATAAATTTATTTATAATAGAATTTATTTCATTTTTATTATCCATCTTACTTCTTAAAAATAAATCTATTCTAAAATCACTATAAAAATTCTTGTCAATTAAAGGAAGAGGATTATGTTTTTGATTATCTTGTATTACTAACTTTCCATTTAAATATTTTCCATCTACTAAATTTGCTCTATTAATTGATGAAATAATTTCTTCACTCGAAAAATACATAGTAAAACCATCTAATTCCATCAAATTGTTCGGATGATAATTTTCTGAAATATCTAGTTTTGAAATATCAATAAAAGCATAATCTCCAGGTCTTGCCATAAGTGCTAAAAAATGCTTTTGTTCTTCAACTACCTTCATTATAAACCCCTCCCTTTTTTAATGAAGATATTATTATATCAATTATGAATTATTGCTGTCAAGCATTTTTTCTTGACAATTTTATCATTTTATATATAATAACATTAATAAAAAAAGGGGGAAATATTTATGACTACTTTTGAAGAAATACGTAATATGTTAAAAAATTACTCAATTTCAGAATTACATAATCGCTATAATAATAGACAAGAAAAAGTTAAATTTATTAACAATCAAATTGCTAAAAGTATATTAACAGAATTAGATTGTTTAAATGATAAAGATTCTGAACATTACTCAATGAATTTAATATTTTTTATTGCAATTGTCTTAAAATCAAGAAATTATAACGAAATAAAAAGATTAATGGCTATTTTAAAAGAAAAACATTATAATGATACTCAAAACATACTTTTAATAGCATCTTTTTTAGATTCATTTTTAAGTAGAACTTTAAATCCACAAGATTTTTTTACAGTTTCAAATGGAATGATTGGTATAAGTCAAATATTACCTATTAATGCCACAGAGCACAAATTAATCACAAAATTTGGTGATATTACTATAAAACGAGCTGATAAAAGTCTAAATATGAATCCCATACCACCAAGTTTAAGAAAGCATCTTTGCCACAATGTCACTACAAATTTTTTATTAACACATCCACAATTTTATGGTGCATATTGTTACATTCCAGAACAATTTAGTGGTTATATAGAACATTCAGTAGTAGTAAATCCAGAAAATAATACCGTATATGATTTAGCTAATAATTTCACAATAGACTTTGATTTATGGAAAAAATTATATCCTATTTCATTTATGATTTCTGGTTATGAACTATTATATTTATACGATAAAATAAATGAAAAATTAGGTATTCCAATAGGTATGGAATTTATTGAAGAAGCTAAAAGAATAAGAGAAAAAAAATAGAAATAATCTATTTTAAGTTAAAACATTTTATCAACATTTTGAGGAACTTTATCATTAACAATTTTACTTATAATTTTATCACTTTGTTCTTTTGATACTTTTTTACCAGTCATTTTGCTTAAAGTATCAATAACTTCTCTTAAAGTATTTTCATCTTTCATATTTCCATTTTGTAATTTTTGAGCAAGAGATAAAATTGTATTTTTATCTACCTTTGTTTTTTTCTCAACTTTTTTAAAAAAATCATCACCAAATTTCATTAAAACACCTCTAAGATAATATATGCCAAATAGATTTTAATTGATACATAAATAAGAAAGGAGTATTTTTATGCTTGATATAGAAGAAACTAAAAAAAATTTATTAAATTTAAGTATTGAAGAATTACATTTTATGTATGATTACAGAGAAAAAATGAATAAGAAAATGTTTGAACAAACTTTAAATTTAGTATCAAAAGAATTAGAAGATACATTTTTCTTAGGAATGAATTTAAACGGTTTAGATGATAACAATAAATTTAGAATAATTCTTTCATGGATATTAAATTCTAATAATCCATCTCTTATAGAAAAATTATTTATTTTTTTAAAAAATAATGGTTATAGATTTAATTCAGAATTTATACTTAGTATGCAAGCTATTGATGATTATCAAAGTAATGCAATAAAAAAAGAATTATTAAAAGCAGCTTTACAATCCTTTTTTATTTTAAATGGATATACTATTTTAGAAGATGGATTTATATTAAATACTTTATATGGAAAAATAAGTATAGCATCAGCTTGTAATGCTTTAGGGTTAGAAGAAATACCCCCTGAGCATAGACAAGGTTATTGTCATAGTTTAACAAGTTTAATAATTGCTAAACATACCAATTTGTTTGGGGCTTATTATCACTTACCACTATTATTTAAAGGCTATTTTGAACATTCGGTAATAATTGATAGTGAAAAAAATATGGTTTACGATTTAGCTAATAATTGTGCTATTTCTTTAAATACATGGGAAAATATATTTGGTAACCCTACATTTGCTATTAGTGGAAAAGATTTTTTGGCCTTGAATGATGCATATAAAGATAAGAATGGTGAAAACATCAATACTGCTTTTATTGAATGTGCTAGAATAAGAACAAAAAAATAAAGGAGTTTATTCATCTCCTTTGTTTTTAAATTGTAATATTATTGGGGTTCCAGTTAAATCAATATTATTTCTTAATTGATTTTCTAAATACCTTTCATAACTAAAATGAATTAATCCTTTATTATTAACTTGAAATGTAAATTTTGGAGGTTTACTTCCACTTTGATTTACAAAATATATTTTTAATCTTTTACCTTTATATGAAGGAGGTTCATGAATACTTACTGCTTCCATAATAATATTATTTAAAACAGATGTTTTAATTTCTTTTTTATTATTTTCATAAGCACTTATAACCTCAGGCATTAAAGTATTTAATCTTTTTTTTGTTAAAGCACTTAAAAACACTACTTTAGCATAAGAAACAAATTGAAATTCATTTTTTATTAATTCTTTCCACTCTTTAATTGCACTATCTGGATTTTTTACTGTATCCCATTTATTAACTGCTAAAACAATTCCTTTACCTGCTTCAATAGCATAAGATAAAATATGTTTATCATGTTCAATAATACCAGTAGATGCATCAATTACTAATACACAAACATCACTTCGATCAATTGCTTTTAAACTACGCACTAAGCTATATTTTTCAACACTTTCATATATTCTACCCTTTTTTCGCATTCCTGCTGTATCAATTACAGTAAATTCTTCATGGTTATATTTAAATTTTGTATCAATGGCATCTCTAGTTGTTCCTGCAACATCACTTACAATAGATCTATTTTCATTAAGTAAAGCATTTATTAAACTACTTTTTCCTACATTTGGTCTTCCTATAACAGAAAACTTTATTGTATTATCTATAACTGTTTCTTCTTCCACTAAATCATTAGTTATTGTATCTAATAATGTATCAAAACCAATATTATGTTCTGCACTTACACCAATTACATTTGAAAACCCAAGTTCATAATAATTATATATATTATCTTTTCTTTTAGAATTATCTAATTTATTAACTACTACAATGACTTCCTTTTTAGTTTTATGTAACATTTCATTTATATGTAAATCATTATTATCTAACTCATTTAATCCATCAACAACAAAAAGAATTAAATCAGCTTCATCAATTGCTAACTGTGCTTGCATTATAATATCTTTATCAAATGCATCATTTCCTAAACTAATTCCCCCGGTATCAATTAAATGAAATTTTTTATCTTTATAATGGACTGTTCCATATATCCTATCTCTAGTTATACCTGGTGTATCCATAATAATTGCTTTTTTTTCTTTAATTAATCTATTAAATATACTACTTTTTCCTACATTTGGTTTTCCTATTAAACATACTGTTTGCATAAATCCCCCTTAACTATTACTTTTAATTTCTTTCATAGTTGCATATATTCTATTATTTTTACGATATACAGTTACTGTATCTTCTTTCATACTTTTATTAGTAACATCATTAATCATATCATAATCATCTTCTAAATATTTTTTTTCAATATAATTACCATCAATTAAATCACCTACTGTAATATCCATACAAAATTCAGGTGTAAATTTGCTTTCCTTTCCTTCTTTATTTATAGTTGTTATCTCTTCACAACTAGTATTACTTAAACTATCAGGATTTTCTTGACCATATAATATTCCTGCTTGTTCAATTTGTTCTATTTTAGTTTCTAATATTTTTTTTAAAGATTTATCCCTAATTCCACTAATACTCATTACAGATATAGTCATAATAACCGCTAGAACTGCAATAACACCTAAAACTTCAACTAGTGTAAAACCCTTTTTATTCATTTGCATCACCTAAATTTTACTTTCTATTATTTCTAAAACTTCACTACGTCCTTTTTTAGTTACAGTAGAAAAAGTAATAAAATTATCGTCTTCACATAATTTTAAAGTATCTTTTATTAATTTATCTTGTTTAACTCTATTATTCTTACTAATTTTATCATATTTTGTAGCAATAATTGTAATATCTAAATTATAATATTTTAAAAATTCAAACATTAGGACATCATCCTCAGTTGGTTTATGACGATAATCTATAAGTAAAAAAACATGTTTTAAATTACTTCTATTCTTTAAATATTCTTCAATCATTAGTCCAAACTTTTTTTGGGTATCTTTACTTACACTAGCATATCCATAACCAGGAACATCTACTAAATAAAACAAATCATTTATTAAGTAAAAATTTAAAGTTTGGGTTTTCCCTGGTTTTGAAGATGTTCTAGCAAAATTCTTTCTTTCAATTATTGTATTAATAAAACTACTTTTTCCTACATTACTTCTACCAACTAATAAAAATTCACTCTTATTATCTTCTGGATATTGACTACGCCTTACGGCGATAATCGGTTCCTCTACCTTCTCAATTTGCATAAATAATCACCAATTCAATTATATAGTATATAAAAAGAAAATGCAAATTTACATTTTCTCTAATTTTAAATAATTACCTAGAATTTTCTAAAACTATTCTATCTTCATCAGTTAATACATCATGAAAATGAGTCCCATTTGGTTCATTAGGATCTGCATAAAAGCTCATAAAATTATGATGTGATTCTTGAGAATATAACATATCAATTACTGCTTGATATCCAACTAAATCACTGCTATTATTTAAAAATTGCAAATATCCCCCATTTGTATATACTTCAAATTGAGATAATGCAGTAGCTTGTGTATATAAATTTCTTCCTGTATCACAATTCATTAATCCTTCTATATAACCAACCCATCTTTTACTCCAAGTTCTATTATACAATGCATTAACTATATCATAAGCTCCATCATAATTATTAGCTTGAGCCTCTGCTAAAATTATTGCTGCTATAACATTAAATTGATCCATTGTTAAATTATATTCTTCTAATATATAAGCAATCTTTTCTTCGTTTGTTAATTCTTTTTCTTCTGGTTCTATACGAGTTACTTCTGCTTCTATATACACTGGTTTTGTTTCATCTTCAATAACATCTGTATATTTACTTTCTAACTCAGTATCATACAAACTTGCAGTTACTACTTCTTCTTTTACTTTTTCTTGTTTAGATTTATCATAATATCCTTGAAGTTCCGTTTTTATTTCATCATAATCAATAGTTACATCTTTTCCTAATGCTTTGACATATTTATTGAACTCAATATTTCCTTTAATTAATCCAAAAGTCATTATTAAAGCCATAGATATACAAGTAGTATTTTTAAATCCTTTTGATTTTAAAGCAAGTGCTATTTTTTCAATATATTCCTTCTTCACAAAAATCCCCCCATAAAAAAACAATTAGTATTTTATCACAAATCTTTGTTTGTGTAAATCCCCTAATTGTTTGTTTAATTTTTTGTTGATAACTCGGACCACGCCGGTTTAAGATGCCGACGTGGCCTTTTTTAGATTCCTCACACCCCTACTCTAAATCTTATCTCCGGACAGTTTTTTATTTTATAAAATATAGTGTTAATTTAATATAACACTTCCTTAACTCTCAATTTTGATAAAACGACCATTTAATGCTACAATTATTTTAATTAAAGTATCTAGAAAGTAGCTGATCGTTTTATGTTTAAATTATATAATACTCAAAAAGAAATTACAACTCATATTGCAAAATTCCTTCAAAATTCTATTCCTAATATTAGAAAAACACAATT
>CASFPB010000003.1 GCA_949296605.1 uncultured bacterium | reverse complement strand
TTATTAATTAAAAAGTCAAGTGCAACTTTTGTGAATAATCATAATATATTTTCGAAGATGTGTTTATGCCGAGAAAACTTTTGACAATAGGCAGTAAAAATACGTCATACTTATGGTAATATTTCTTTTCGAAATATTACCTTTATTATTTTAGTATTTTTGCTGGGTGCATGTTGTCAAAAGGAAATTGGAATAAATACATTTATATATTGTTTACTTTCTCTTGTAGTTTATAGATTTTATTTATTACATTTTTATCATTAAATTCATCTAAAAATGCTTCCAGTGGAGTTTTATAATTTAATATTTTTCTTGGATAATTATTCATCCAACTTACAATATTATTTATATCCTCATAACTATAATTTTCTATTAGTTCCCCTTTTGGAATGAAATATCTAATAATACTATTATGTTTTTCATTTGTCCCTTTTTCACCTGAACAATATGGATGGCAAAAATAAATTTGTGTTTTAGTATTTTCAATTATTTTCAGAAAATCAGAAAATTCAGTTCCATTATCTGTAGTGATAGATTTAAATATCTTATTAAAATTATTTTTCATATATTCTTTTATCTGATTAAATTTATTTACTACTTCTTCAGAGCTTTTTGATTGTAATTTAAAAATCATTTCAAATCGTGTTTTTCTTTCTGTTAAGGTCATTAAACATTCATGAATTCCACTTCTTTTTCCAAGGACTGTGTCTAATTCAAAATGTCCAAATACTTCTCTTTTATTTATTTCTTCTGGCCTTTTATCAATACTATATTCTCTTTTAGATTCTGTTATATCTTTTTTCTCATGATATTCATATTTAGGGTCATATTTCATTCTTCGCATATCAGATAGTTTAATATCTAAAACATGATGATGTATTGCATAATATATTGTTGGAGTTGTTATTTCACAATAACCATCATATTCAAACATGTTATGAATCTTCATATAACCAACAATAGCATCAGGAGCCCATTTATCTTTTTTTATTTTCTCTTCAATAAATTTTTTCATTTTAGGATATTGATCTAATTTATATTTTGCCTTGGACATACTTCTTTTAAAATTATAATCATTTTGTGCATCCGTTGCATTATATGGCTTATTTTTTATCTTACCAGTCATTACCATTATTTTAGATTTAATCCTTTTTCTAAGTTCTCTTGAAATAGTTGATTTATGAACTCCTAAAAAATTTGCAATATAGGTATTTGAATAAACTCTTTCACCATTTTCATCTTTAATATTAACTAAAGTTTCAATTTTACACCTTTGTTCTTTTGTTAAATGATGATATTGATTTTGTTTTGTTTTTATAGTATTATTTATTACTGACATATGAATTTTCCTTTCTTTTTTGCCGAAAAGATATTATAGATTATTCATATGTCTTTTTCAATATTGAAGTGTTGCACTTCAAATTTAAATTAACAAAATTTATTTTTGTAGTAATTTTTGAAAAATTATAGTATATTTTAGGTAAGGAGGAAGTATTATGACACTTTTTTGGTTAGTATTATTTGTTATTTTATCATTATTTGAACTTGCTACTGTAAACTTAGTATCTATTTGGTTTGCCATAGGTGCCATTATAACAACATTTGTATCTTTAGTAACTGATAATTTAATGATACATTTAGCAGTTTTTACTATAAGTTCTATTCTTTTGTTACTTTTAACAAAACCTTTTGTTAAGAAAATGAAAAAAAGAGAAGTCATTCCTACTAACTTAGATAGAGTTATAGGTAAAGTTGGAGTAGTTACAGAAAAGGTTGAAAAGGATGGAATTGGTGAAGTTAAAGTTCTAGGTAAGAAGTGGAGCGCATATAGTGATAAAGAAATAAAAGAAAACAGTAAAGTGAAAGTATTATCT
The DNA here is from genome assembly GCA_949296605.1 of uncultured bacterium. Classification (GTDB taxonomy): domain Bacteria; phylum Bacillota_I; class Bacilli_A; order RF39; family UBA660; genus Onthocola_B. Next base: position 447 of record CASFPB010000003.1, on the reverse strand, counting down.
ATTAATGGAGTAAAACTTAAAGTAGAAGAAATTAAGGAGAGTGATTAATATGTTTTGGGTTATATTAATAGTAATTATAGTAATTGTAATATTAGGAGTAAAAGTTATTCCTCAATCACAAGCGAAAGTAGTAGAACGTCTTGGTACTTATTATAAGACTCTTGGTACAGGACCTCATTATGTAGTACCATTTATTGATAGAGTAGCATCTACTGTATCATTAAAAGAAATAGTTAAAGACTTTGCCCCACAACCAGTTATTACTAAAGATAATGTTACAATGCAAATAGATACAGTTGTTTATTTTCAAATAACTGATCCTAAACTTTATACTTATGGAGTAGAAAATCCTATTAATGCCATTGAAAATTTAACGGCAACAACATTACGTAATATTATTGGTGAGTTAGAACTAGATCAAACCTTAACATCAAGAGATATCATTAA
>CASFPB010000002.1 GCA_949296605.1 uncultured bacterium | reverse complement strand
ATCAACTTTTAATTGTCAAATATTCAAATTTAACATAAAATATGCGAAAAAAAGGGGAAATTGTTATGGAACTGCCAAATAAAACATACATATATTTATCTACTGGAGTCAAATATTTAGAATCTCCTAATAATATTAACTTATTTTTAATAAACTCATCTTTGACTTTTGCAATGATTCAATTATTAAAAAGCAAAAACAAATCAAGTTACAGAATATCATATTCAGGATCTCTAAAAACATTTAATGAGTTATTAAAAGCATTATCAATTTATCGTCTTTCTGGAAATGTAACTATCATACCAACAATTAAAATATTGAAAAATAATTATTTAGCATTAGAAGATTTGCCTGATAATGTCAAAATAGAAATTCCTTCATCTCTTAGTAATATATCCAACCCTTTAATTGAATGGTGTTTGAACCTTGCAGATGAAGATTTTGAACGCATCTTTTTTAAAATAAATAACCCAGAGCAAAGAAATCATTTAAAAAAGGAAAGAGAAATTGCTAAAACAGTTTATATGCATTTATCCCAAATTGTAGATTTTCTATAATGACCCCAACAGAAAAAATGAATTTTATGTACAGATGGGTTAGAAAAAATATCGGTTATGATATTTCTTTGGTGAATTCAACCGGATTTAAAGATGATGTTGATAAATCTTTAGGAAATGACCCTGTTAAGGTATTTTTTCGTCAAAAAGGAGTATGTTCTGGCAGAAGTCGTCTTTTAAGAATATTAACTAATAATCCATATTTAAACTTACAATGTTTTACAGTAACCGGAACAGTTAATTGTGGTAATGTAAAAAAACATGAATGGAATGTTTTTATAGATGAAAATAACCAAGTATATTATTACGATACATCTTTTGGGGAAATTGAACATATTAAAGATTTAAATAGTTCTGATAAAAAATATAATATAGAGACTCAACACTTTTTAGTATCGGATATCTTAAACAAACAATGTCCGCCTCCACTTCCCCGAAGAAGAATACCTCCTTTACCTCCCCGTAAGAAAAAACAAGAGTAAATTAAGCTCTTGTTTATTTATTTTCAACAATTAATTTTATAGCTGTTTTTTGTTCTCCATTGATTGTAATATCATTAAATGCTGGAATTACAACTAAGTTATCTCCGGTCGGAGCTACAAAACCTCGACATATTGCAATTGCTTTAATTGCTTGATTTAAAGATCCAGCTCCTACTGTTTGAATTTCTACTGCTTTCTTCTCTCTGTAAATATTAGCAATAGCACCAGCTACCTTGCTTGGATTTGATTTTGATGAAACCTTTAGAATTTCCATTATTACCTTCCTTTCTTTCTATAATAATATATTTAAAATTATTTATTTTTATGATAAAAAAAGATTCATTTTTTATTTTGAATCTTTTAAAAATAAGGCTATTGGGTCAACTAATTCTAATATTCCATGAATTAAATAAAAATATCCTAATAACAATATTTGAATATCATTTTCGTAATATAAGTTTATTGTTGTTAATAATCCACTTAGTATAAATAATATTAATGTTATGATTTCTAATATCCAAGCTTTATTTTTTCTGTCATTATAATAGTCTGCTTTTTTTAGCTTTATCAGTGACATGAATATTATCCATATAAATAATGTTAGTGCTAAATACCACGGTATGGATTCAATATCTAAAAAACTAGCTAAAATAATTACTATTAATGAAGCCAGTGTTGCAAATAACCCTTCATAATCTTTTGTTTGCTTAACAAATAAAAATTTGATAAAGTTTAAAATTGCATATATACCTAAAACTGATGTAAATATTAATTTAACTTGAATAAAATGAAATAAAGGAAAAATTAATAATAAACTTCCTATAATTATTAAAAATGTGGCGATTATTAACTCTACTTTTTGTTTTTTGTTCATAAGTATCCTCCACTTAAATATTAGTTTAGTTTGATTAAATTGTCAACTTTAAAAAATATAAAATAATTTTTTTCAAGATTTTCGACTATTTTTCTATTTGTTTTGAAATTCTTTCCTTTCATCGATTAAATTTATACTTTTTATATTAATATCTTTATCTTCATATTTTGTTTGCAAATATTTTAAAAAATTACATTCTAGTTCATCTTTACTTTTACTTTTGTAGTTATTATTTTTTATTGCATCTTCCATTTTTGTTCTTAGGTATTTCCATTGATTATAATAAGATGTTTTAATTTTAGCCATAAATCCATCGCTATCTTCTATAACAAAACCTTCAATGTATTCATCATTTAATTTGTAATTTTTTGAAGTTACTTTTTCATATATTGTTTTAAAAGTTTCAAAGCTATTAGCTGTATATACTAATTCTTTTGCTTGTATGCCATTATCAATAGTAAATTTTTGCAAATCATCATATGATATTTTAGAATAATTAACCTTGTTATAAATCATATCTAAAAGAATTATTTTTGGTTCTTTATATTCAATTATATGAGGATCATTTACATTATCAATTACTTCAAATACAATAGTTATATCATCTCGCATAATTTTTTCTTTTATTTTTTCTATTTGTTTATCATCGTAATTATTATAAAATATAGATTTAAAATATTCAACATAATCTCCGGTATCTGTTGATTTAGAAGCAAAAAATAATTTATTATCTTTAACAGATAATATCCCCAAAAATCCATTATATTTTAAATAAAATTTTACTGGGAATTTTAATTTTTTTTCTAAAATTTCTAATTTTGTTTCTTTTCTTTCATTAATATTAAAAAATTTATTATAACTCCTTGCTATAATTTTATTATTTTTAATGTCAATAAACAATCCTCTTGCTTGTGTAGTCATATTGTCCCAAATTTTATTGTAAAAAGCTTGTTTTGAAAAATTATATGAGTAAATATTATTTCCTAAATCCTTTTCAAATATATATTTATTCTTATTTAGACTTTCTATTAATTTATATACACCTGTTTCTTCAGTTAACCTTTGATTATATACTTTGTTTTTAATTTCTATATATTCAATTTCTTCATTTTTATTTATAGTCAATACTCGAAGGCATCCTCCATGTTCAATATCTCCATCTAAATTAATTGAGTATTTGTATTCATTATATTTTATATTATAAAAATTTCTATGTCCATGTATTTGGTAAATTTTATTATCTTCGTTTATCATGAAGTCATTATAAAGTTTATCTATATTAACATCATAATTATCGATACCATATATAAATGAATTAGAACTATAAAAATCCAATGGTAGCTCAGGAAAATATGGAACACCGCCATGTGTAATTAGGTATGTATTTTTTCCAAATTTTATATATACTATTTGTGATAATCGTTTTATAAAACTTCTAATATCACTTTTTTTAACACTATTATTTTCAAATTCTTTAATAGTATTTTTGATACCATAGTCCATTTTGAATTCATCATCGCATGCGTATTTATATAGTTTATCTTCATGATTTCCAGTTAAAAATATCATATTTTCGTTATTTAATAATTCATTTAAAAAATTATAAGTTTTAAAGTTTTCAATCCCTCTATCAAAGTAATCTCCTAAAAATATATATGCATCGTTTTCATTTATTGGATTTTCTTCAAAATACTCTTTTAATGCACTATAACACCCATGAATGTCTCCGATTATATGCACTTTATCATATTTATCTAAATTTCTAGGATTATTACTTATAATTTCATCAAAGTTTTCAGGTCTAATTACTTTAAATGAAGATGAAATTTTTTCTTTAGAAAATGCTTTATATACCCTATTTATCGATTCAATAGGAACGATTTTATATTTCTCTCTATTTTGATTTCTTTTGTAGATCTCTTCTTTAGGAATATCAGTAAAATCTATAATGTAAAGTCTATAGCGATATTTTTCTGCCAATTTTTTATATTTTGTAAAAGATTCGTCGTTGTATGCATGAACAGCATCAATTACCGTAAATTCCCCTTTTTTCATTCGTTCTTCTAATATGTTATATAGAAGTTTCCATACTTTTTCATTATTATATTGCGGAATTTCTTCTGAATAATAAACATTCATTTGGGGAGAATTAAACATAAGTCTGATTTGATCAGAACTTAAAGTAAATCTTTCTAAATTATGTTCTTTTATAAAAGAACTTTTGCCACAACCCATTGCTCCTCTTAAAATTACTAATTTTCGCATTTAATCACTTCCAATCCACATTTAAAACTTTTCATACGTCTAGTGCAAATTCTGGATAATCATCTTTATCAAATATAAATTCACCTACATTCTATTTTAAGTTTACTCATTGTCATTTAAAAAATTAATAATTTTATATTTATTATAATTCTTTATTTGTTTTAATATTAACAATTTTTTATTTTCTTTTTTAAATATAAAAAACTAACATTCCTGTTAGCGATTTATTACTTAATCTCGAATGTTCGAGTATCAATCAATCTGGTGCCGTAACAGTGAATTGAACACTGATTTAATCCTTACCATGGACTTGTAATACCATTATACTATTACGGCATTTATTAAAAAAAGCCATTACTGGCTTATGTTTATCTTTCTGGTGGCTCCAGCGGGAATTGAACCAGCGACACAAGGATTTTCAGTCCTCTGCTCTACCGACTGAGCTATGAAGCCATAATGGCGGTTCGTACGGGATTTGAACCCGTGATCTCTTGCGTGACAGGCAAGCGTGATAGACCACTACACTAACGAACCATTATTTGGTTGCGGGAGAGGGATTTGAACCCACGACCTTCGGGTTATGAGCCCGACGAGCTACCAAACTGCTACCATCCCGCGATATTATCATTGGCGGAGGAAAAGGGATTCGAACCCCTGCGCCGATTTCTCGACCTGTCGGTTTTCAAGACCGATCCCTTCAACCGGACTTGGGTATTCCTCCATGCATTTTCTCAATGCATTTTGATTATAACAAATTGGAATAAATGTGTCAACCATATTTTGTAATAAAAATAAATAAAAAACACTTGAAATTATTAATTTTTCATATTATAATTAAGAAGTCTTATTCCCTAGTTTGACAGTTTTAATATCAATATCCTTGCAAACCTAGATAAAATCTAGTTTTTTTAAGATTTACTTCTTGCGTAATGTTTCGTTATGTATTATAATATTAAATATAGAGAGTGATTTATATGAGACTTGGAATAT
>CASFPB010000001.1 GCA_949296605.1 uncultured bacterium | reverse complement strand
CTTCAGACTGTTGACAAAGAAAATTGTTAACAGTCTTTTTTTATTTTATTGTATTTCCTAATATCTTATTATTGTTGTAGTGACTTCAGTAATATGTGGATAAGTATTTATGGCTTTATTAAGCCAAAAATGGTATAATATATGTGTAAGGTATGGGTGATTTTTATGATGACTAGACATGATAATATTGGTAATTTTGGTTTTATTTGGCAAACTATTGATCAACTTCTCCCAGAAAATCATAGAGTTAGACTTTATGACTCTGCTATTGATTGGAAATTTATATATCCATTAGTAGAAAATTTGTATTCTAGTACTGGTAGACCATCAATTGATCCAATTGTATTATTTAAAATGGTCTTTTTAAACTATATTGATGGTATTCATAGTATGCGTAAAACTTGTCAACGTTGTCAAACAGATATTGCTTATCGTTGGTTTTTGCGCCTAGATTTTGGTCAACCGGTACCTAATCACTCTACTTATTCTAAAAACCTACAAAGGAAATTTATTGAAACTGACTTATTCAAAAAGATATTTTCTCATATCATTAAACAAGCTTATGATAATGGTTTTATTGATGTGTCTAATATTTTTGGTGATTCTACTCATGTTAAAGCTAATGCTAATAAGAATAAAAATCATGATGAGATAGTAGAAAAAACAGAAAATGCATATTATGAAGACTTACTAAAAGATATTAATGAAGATAGAATTAATCACGGAAAAAAAGCTCTTAAAAATAAGGACGATGACAATGATAAACCCAATATGTCTAATACAATTAATGATGATGATGAACAAGTAAAATCAAATGATCAAGAAGAAATTATTGATGAAATTGTAGAAAATGATGGTTCTAAGAAAATTGTAACTTATAACCCGGAAACAGGTGAAATCAATAAAGTAGATAAAAATACTAAGTATAAACATATTAAGGTTAGTAATGTAGACCCCGATTCTGGCTATTATCATAAAGGAGAACATGAAAAAGTATTTGCTTATACTGCTAGTGCGTTTTGTGATAAAAACGGGTTTATCATAGAAACTTATTTAAGTAAGGGTAACATTCATGATTCAATATCATTTAAAGGTTTATATGATAATTATAAAGAAAATTTTTTATTTAATAATACAAAATTAGTCTGCCTAGATAATGGTTATGTAGGCCCTTCTGTAGCTAAAATGGTAATCGATTCGGGAAAAGAAATATTATTGCCATATAAGAGACCAATGACTAAAGATGGTTTTTTTAGAAAACAAGAGTATGTATATGATGAACTATATGATAAATATATATGCCCAAATAATGAATGGTTAGACTATAGTACTACCAATAAGACTGGATATAGAGAATATAAATCTAATCCAAACAAATGTATTAAGTGTCCATTTTTGAACAAATGTACCAAAAGTACCAATCATACTAAAGTAGTTACTAGACACGTATGGGAAGATTATGTAGAGAAGGCAATAGACACTAGATATAAGATAGGTTATAAAGAAATCTACAAAAAAAGAAAAGAAACAATCGAGAGATGTTTTGGAGATGGTAAAGAAAACTTCGGGTTACGCTTTACTAGATATAAGGGAGCTAAGCGAGTACTGCAAGGTATCTTGCTACTTTTTAGCTGCATGAATCTTAAGAAGTTAGCACTTAGGAAAAAATTAATAGTTAATTATGGGGTATAACATTCCCTAATACTATTATGTAGCACCACATTTTATTATTTTTAATAACAAAATTTCACAAAAAGTAAAAGCGATTATTTTTTCAGTCTAAATGACTGTCTAAATAATCGCTTTGTCAACAATCTG